>JABJPZ010000007.1 GCA_018663635.1 Crocinitomicaceae bacterium | reverse complement strand
TCATCTTTGGATTGAAGTCGCCAATCCAAGTCATAATGGTCTCATTGTATCTATTTAAGGATACAATATTGTCTTCTGACCATTTGATCATTGCGCCTTCTATTCCTTTACCTTGAAATGCTTTAATTACACCAAAGACAATTCCCACCATCGTTTTTGGAGTCTTTCTTTTTAAATGGTACCAAACTTTTAGTTTATTCCACCAATTCAGTTTTCCATCAACGAGTTTGAATATTTCATTTAACTCAGGAATGTTAACATAGAAAGCGATTGGCTCGTTTTTGTGAAAAACAAATACAACAATATCAGGGTCCATTATTGGTTTTAAAGCACGGACAATTTTCAACGCTATATTTTTTGGCATCTCTTTAAAATTGTCGTGACCACCCCAAGCTCCGTTATAAACGGACCTAAAATTAGCTGCAATTGTTTCGGAGCTCATCTTGCGAACGTTCGATATTCTGTAATTTGGATCTGCATTCATTTGATTATATTTCCTAACGAAAACGGGCTGCGCCGGAACATATAAATCGCGCTTAAAAATATATTGATAATAATATAGCTTGAAACCATAATCTTCAAACAAGGACTTGTAGTACTCTGGGTTATAATTCATCATATAGCTACTTGGAGACGTGAAATTATCTACCAGCAGACCCCAGAATTCTTGTTTTTCACCAAAGTTAATTGGGCCATCCATGGCTTCCATACCATTTTTCGCTAACCATTTTTTTGCGGTATTTAGTAATAAATCTGCAGCTTGTTGATTATTGATACATTCGAAAAAACCTATTCCACCCGTGGGTTGCTTAAAGCTGAAGGATGTTTTGTGATTGATAAAGGCCCCAATTCTTCCGGTAACATTGTGTTGAGTATCAATCATTACCCACCTGATTGCTTTTCCTTTTTCAAATAATTTGTTTTTTTCTGGGTTGAAAATTTTTTCTATATCCGTTGTGATGTGTGGAATCCAATTTGAATCATTCTTGTATATTTCACGTGGTGCAAGGTGAAATAATTTTATATCGGCTGGTGTTTTAACTTCAATCAGTTTCATCGATTGTATAAATTTATACGAAATTAAAAGTTTGAGAGAATCGAGCAAATACAATTGTATCTATCTTATTGGCTTCATGGGAGCTGGTAAGACATTCTTAGGTAATTATTTAGCGCAGGAGCTGCAGCTTGAATTTGTTGATACCGATGAAATTATTACTTCAAGATTTAATTGTTCGATTAAGTCCTTGTTTGACAATGAAGGTGAAGAAGGTTTTCGCCAAATAGAGTATTCTGTCTTAAAAGATTTGATTACTAAGGGGAAAAGGGCAGTTGTAGCTACGGGAGGTGGCTTGCCATGTAATGATTATAATCTGGCTCTGATGAAAAAAAATGGGATAACTGTCTTCCTAGACTGGCCTATTGAAACATTAGTAAACCGAATTAAATACGATTCCCACAGGCCATTAATTAATGCGCATAAAATGGATTTATTGGAATACGTTACCAAAGAGTTAAATCTTCGTAGACCGTTTTATGAAAAGGCATGTTTGGTGCTTAAGAATCCCACGACCGAGGATATTTTAGACGCTATTCGAGATAGACCTCAATTTTTGAACCGTTAAACTCAACTGATATGTGCTCTTGTATAGTTGTTGACAATGTTATTCCGACAAAATCAGCTTTAATTGGGTAGCGTCTATGACGACGATCTACCATGGTAATGGTTCTAATTAATTTTAAATCGGCTTGCAGTAAATGCGCCAGTGCATAAACCAATGTTTTGCCGGAATTAAGAACATCATCAATTAGTACAACGGATTGGTTGTTCAAATTTTCTAATGGGAGACTCAAAGTGGCCTCCGATAATTGTGGATTTTCTTTATCTAATTCTATTTGAATAAGTTTAGTTTCAAATTCTACAATTTCATGTAAAGCTTTATTGATTAGTTCTGCAACGGCGAACCCTCTTTTGGCAATTCCAACTATATAAAGTGTTTTGACATTAAAGAAATTTTCATTGATTTCGTGCGCCATCCGGTCAATTTTTTGTTTGCATTGAAGGGCATCAAGTATTAACGTCTTTTCAGTTTTCATTTAACATTAAATTAATTTCTTAAGAGAATATTACAAATAATTCTCTTCCCATTCGGGGTTGAATAGAATTAAAACAGTTTTTCATATAAATATTAATAAAATGAGGCTGAAAATAGCCCAAATACTCTAAAGAATTGCCGCCATACGGGGGCTGATTATCGTTAAGAGCCTCATTAAAAAGCAATCCAACAAGCTTCCCACCTGGCTCCAATAATTCTTTCACTTTTAATGCGTAGGCTGACCTGAGAGATGGATCCAGTGCGCAAAAAAAAGTTTGTTCAAAAATAATTGCATATTGACCGGTATGATTGAAGAAATCTTCAACATGAATTTGTTCTTCTGGAAATTCTGGAACTCGAAGTTTAAAATTTTTTAGCGCAACTTCGCTGTAATCAAGTACATGAACATTTTCGAATCCTGATCTCCAAAGGTATTCCGCTTCATAGCCATTTCCACAACCTGGAATCAATATTGAAATGGACTGATCTTGCAATTGATTGACGTATTCAGTTATTGGAGGAGAAGGGTAACCAATATCCCACCCAAAGTCATTGGTTAAATATTTTGTATTCCAAAAAGATGCTTTTAATTCTTTCGACATGGCATCACCTTTTAATAATGGATTTAAATTCACGTCCGGCCTTAATTACGTATAACCCAGAAGGGTAGATAGACAAGTCTAATGTTGCTCTATTTTTAATTGGAAAAACATCCAAAAGTTTTCCATTTAAATTAAACAGTTTTAATTCTGCTACGTTGAGGTCATGAAGTATTATTGTGCAAATATTATCTGTCGGATTTGGATAAATGGAGAATACATTTTTTTCAGAGTCGTTAATTAGCACAGGGTCTTGTGATTCAAAGATTCTGATATTGTCTAAATATAGGTTTTGACCTTTTCTGTTTTTTGACATAAATTTCACCATGATAGTGGTGCTTGAATTATATGCAGTGATATCAATCGAATCAGTTTCCCAATGATGGCTCTGAGACGGAGTGAACGCTATATTTACGGTATCAATAGATGCTAAATTTACCCCCCACTTTTTATAAATTTCTATTGGCCAAGTTTCGCCGCAATCAGTGGAAAGATAAATTACTAAGGTATCTTGTCTCGATGAACTATTAAGATTTTCGTACGCTCTATCAAATTTCAGGTGTAGTTGAGATGCCCCTGCCGTCGCAATATTAGGGCTAATAAGTTCGTCTTCCTGATCTACAATAGGGTTGTACCAAAAATG
This sequence comes from Crocinitomicaceae bacterium, assembly GCA_018663635.1. Classification (GTDB taxonomy): domain Bacteria; phylum Bacteroidota; class Bacteroidia; order Flavobacteriales_D; family Parvicellaceae; genus UBA10066. The sequence continues at coordinate 6,320 of JABJPZ010000007.1, read as the reverse complement.
CTGAATTGTTGCCGAAAGATGATTCCATGGTAGCCCTGCCGTAGAATCAGCCTCCCATGTATAATTATCATCAGGGTTAACAATCAACCAGTCCTCTGAAATTCCTGATTCAAACTTCTCAAGATAAGGCACTGTTTTTTCAGGTCTAATGTTAAATCGAATAATGCGTCGGTTATTATAGATATCAATGTCATCAGCACCAGCATCATTAATTGTGGTTGTAATAAAGTACTCATTTAATCCCTCTGTGCTGGATGAAAAACTTGGTAGGTTTACGGTCGCCTGCTGACCTGGAAGAAGTATTCCGCTCCAAAATGTTGTGTTGCTAGCACCAAGAAGGCTATCTACAATGGTAATATTGGTAATTGCGCTGTCTCCTTTGTTTATTAGAATAATCGAGGGAGTAAAAACAGTATTGCATGTAACTTCATTATTCGACGGATTGATTACTTCAAAAACAGCTAAATCCCAAGCAACAGAATTGGGGTTAGATGGAGTGTAAGACAATGATAATTCATTGAACGCAGATAAACAATTAATGATTCCCATTCCATAAGTGTTGTCTTCACCAGCAGTACCAAGGTCCGTAGCTGTTGTATACAAAGCCCTGAGTATATCTTCTCCTGTCGCTGTTGGAAAGGCTTCTTTTAAGAGCAGACACGCTCCAGACACGTGAGGCGCGGCCATACTGGTCCCTGAAATACTGTTGTATCCAGAAGGTCCCCATGCAGACCTAACATTTTGTCCTGGCGCTACGACTTCAGGATGAATTTCTAGAGACCCTGAGCCCGGGCATTGCTTTGGCCCAATACTGGAAAAAGAGGAGATAGGATATGGAAAGGAAGCGTTACCATTTACACTGCCGACACTGAATGTATTTACATCAGAAGTATTGATTCGTTGTGGTGATGAAATAGTAGTGTTTGAAGGACCAAAATTTCCACCTGAAAAAACATTAGCAATTCCAGCAGCTTCTATTGCATTCATGAGGTTGACAACAAAACCACTACAGTAATTAGTGTCAGCGTCATCATACCACCTCCATGAGTTATTAATAACATCAGGAATGTCATGAGTAGTGCTTGGATTTCCATCAGGGTCAAGCGCCCATTCAAAAGCCATTACCATATCAGTAATGGGCGGTAACTCAGCAACACTGCTACGTATGTGATCGCAAGCAATCCAATAAGCGCCGAATGCACAGCCAATGGTGTCATTAAGCGTTGTGTCAAGTCCGGCCATCGTACCTAAAGTATGTGTTCCGTGACTGTTATACAATCCGGTAGGATTTTCTTTGTAATATCCGAGCCACGATTGAGACAAGGGGAAATAATTGCCCATAAACCGGTCGGAAAAGGCGGGGTGGTCTGGCCATACACCGGTATCATAATCGTAAACAACCGTACCACGCCCGGTATAACCCATAGCCCATAAAGCGGGGGCGTTAATTGCAATCAATCCAGGTTCGGGACTTCCAATGGCTTTTGAAACGAAATTTTTAGCGACGGTGAAGTGTTCATTCATTTGAATTTTACTTTCTTCTAAGTCAATTAGAGCAACTCCTGGAAAGGTCGAAATAAAATGAATAGCTTCCGGATTTGCCTCGAGAACAAGTATGTTGACAATCCAAAATTGCTGAATTGATTTTACTCCAATTGGAAATTGGGTTTTAAGATTGTTTATTAAAACAAGTTGAGATTCGTTAGACTGTGTTTGTAATTTGTTAATTATTAAAGGCGGTCTTTTTGTATTTAAAATTTGTTCTTGTTTAAATTGTTGATTCCAGTAATAACAATCGACATTATCTTCAAATTCAACCCTAATTCTTTGGAAATTAGTATTGTTCATCTTTTCAATACGAGAATTTAAGCGATCAGTCAATGTTTGGGCGGCATAATTGCTGCCAACTAAAAGAAGTAAGGAGATTATTGAATAACGAATGATGCCATCAAGCATGGGTTGAAAAATTAATATATACTGGGAAATTTAATTGGATTTGACTCATGCATAAGGTTGTATACAGCATCAAAAATATCTTCTTCACTGGGCTTGCTGAAATAATCTCCATCTGAACCATAAGCAGGACGGTGCTCCTGCGCCGATAGTGTTCTGGGTTCTGAATCCAAGTGATAAAATCCGCCTTGTTCTTGCAATACTTTTTGCATCATATAAGCCGTAGTTCCACCCGGTAAATCCTCATCGATAAAAATAATTTTATTCGTTTTTTTCAAAGATTCAACAATGGTATGGCCTGTATCAAATGGAAGCAATGTCTGGACATCTATAAGTTCTGCAGATATCCCTGCAGACTCGAGTTCAACAGCGACTTTTGTACATAAATTAAAAGTAGACCCATAGGAAACAATCGTAATGTCCGTACCTTTTCTAGTTATCTCTGGCACCCCCAAAGGTGTGGTGAAAACACCGAGATTGAGTGGTAAAGACTCCTTTGACCGATATCCGTTCAAACATTCTACGACAAGTGCGGCATCATCACTTTGTAGTAGGGTGTTATAGAATCCAGCTGCCTTCGTCATATTTCTAGGAACACGAACATAGATGCCTCGTATCAAGTTAATTATTCCGGCCATAGGCGATCCTGCGTGCCAAATACCTTCTAATCTATGGCCTCGAGTTCTAATAATTAAAGGTGCTTTTTGCCCTCCTTTTGTTCTGTACTGAATGGTGGCTAAATCATCACTTAAAATTTGTAAACAGTACAATATATAATCTAGGTATTGAATTTCAGCTATTGGACGCAGTCCTCTCAAGGCCATACCAATGCCTTGTCCAATAATTGTTGCTTCTCTTATCCCCGTATCAGCAACGCGCAGAGCGCCAAACTTCTCTTGCATACCTTCCATGGTCTGGTTAACACCGCCTATTTTGCCAACGTCTTCACCAAAGGTTAGAACTAGCGGATTACTTTCGAATATTTTGTCAAAATTGTCTCTTAAAATTATTCGGCCGTCTACCATTTTTTCCATGTCAGGATACGTTGGTAAAACTTGAGCAGCGGTTAGTGCGTTTGCTGCAGAGTGAGAATGAAGGTAACTGGAGTATCTGTCTTCATTGAATAATTTGGAAGAATTTATCCAATCAATAAGCACATTTTTAGTGTCCAATGTCTCGGCTCTAGTCAGACGAACTGCTTTCTTAGCTGCTGAAACAATGTCTTTTCTAATTGGTTCATTAATTTGTTCTAAATCCGCTTTTATCTTTAAAATAAAAGGGCCATTGCTACTTTCAGCTGCCAGGGATGAAATTAATTGAATTACTTGAGTTTGTTCTTCCTTTATTGGAGTTATAAAATCTTTCCACGCTTTTGCTTTTTCTTCTCGAACTAGCTTTTTAGCTTCTTTTTCAATGGCTTCCAATTCGTCTGCATTGGCAATGTCCTTTCCAGAATGATTTGCAAAATCTAAAATCCACAGTTTAAATTGATTAATGCAATCAAATTCTTTTGCCCAAGCTAATCGCTCTGGCGTTTTGTAGCGTTCATGTGAGCCCGAAGTAGAGTGCCCTTGAGGCTGCGTGACCTCTTCAACATGAATTAGAGATGGTGTATGGTATTTTCTTGTATAAGCAACAGCCTCTTCATAAGTTGTGCAGAGGTCAGGGTAATTCCATCCTTTCACTTTGAAAATTTTATACCCGTTTTTGTCACCTTCTTTTTTTTCCATACCCGAAAGAGCTACGGAAATCGATTCTTTCGTTGTTTGGTGCTCCTTTGAAACAGAAATCCCATAACCATCATCCCATATTGACATGGCCATCGGAACTTGAAGTACACCTGCAGCGTTAATCGTTTCCCAGAATAAACCTTCAGAAGTACTGGCATCTCCAATAGTGCCAAAAGCAACTTCGTTTCCCTTGTCGGTCAGCTCAGTTAGATCATGCAAATTTTTATCGTTACGAAATATTTTAGAAGCTTGAGCTAAACCAAGTAATCTCGGCATTTGACCAGCAGTTGGTGAAATATCTGCAGATGAGTTCTTTTGAGCCATCAAATTTTTCCATGTTCCATCATCTTTTAAACTTCTTGTTGCATAATGACCACCCATTTGTCTACCTGCAGATGATGGCTCATGGTTAAGGTCCGTATGTGCGTATAGTGCAGCAAAATATTCTTTTACCGAAAGCTGATCTATAGCCATCATGAATGTCTGATCTCTGTAATATCCTGATCTCCAGTCTCCATTCTTGAATTGTTTTGCCATTGCCAATTGGGCAAGCTCTTTACCGTCCCCAAAAATTCCAAATTTTGCTTTACCAGTAAGTACTTCTCTACGCCCCAAAAGCGAAGCTTCTCTACTAATATTTGCAATTCTGAAATCATTTAATACTTCGGCTTTGAAAATTTCAAAACTAATTTCGCTCTCCTCAGCCATGACTGGATTTTCTTTCGGCATATCCTTGATTTTGGACTAGCAAATGTACCGAATTATGGTCAAAAATGCTAAAAGAAAAAATGCGTGTAATTCTCCTTTAACGATTCGATTAAAAAACGAACTGGGTAGAAGCTAATAGTAAAATAGGCATCATTAAATCTTAATTTAATCATTGTAGTTAGATTTTGCATCAAAACATTATTTAATTATTTTTTTGAATAAATATGGAGTCAATTATTTTTGAGATGATAAGAAGTAATAATCTTTATCCCTTTTTATTTCATAATTCAAGGTGTTTTAGGAATCAAATTTTAACCTAAAAAGATTGTTTTCTTAGTGCTGTGATTCTTGCCTAAGTAACAGTAATTGCATAGCTTTCGGGTCCATACGAAAAACCAAAATTTCATCATGATTATTTTCTACAGAATTTGGATAATTGCAGTTTTTTTACTTTCAGGTTGTAATTATTTTGCACAGTTGGATGTAAAGCATTACATCCCACCTGTTTTTGGTAGAGAAGATTTTGGTTGTCATTATGCTGTTATCAGTACCCCGTCTATTACTCCATTTAATGTTACCATTACAGATGGTACAGGAACGCTAATTAATACGGTTGCTGTATCTGCTGCAGCTTCAGTTTCCGTTCCCATAGCTTGTGGATCAAGTTCAGAATTTTTAGTTACGGAAGCAGAATTAAATACGATTCGAACAGATAAGGGTTTAGTTCTGGAAGCTCCTGAGGCGTTTTATGTCAATTTTAGAGTGTTTGCAGATCCTCAGGCAATGTCGCTCACATCGAAAGGAAGGAATGCAGCCTTAGGAACAGATTTTAGAACGGGCCATATGTTTAACCATAGTGGAAATGATTGGCGGAAAAGTAATGTTTTTGGCGTTATGGCAACCGAGGACAATACCACAATCAACATATCTGATATATCACCAGGTGTTATTTTTAGGGGTACGACTCCTATTGGTACTCCATTAACATCGCCTGATGTAATGGTCGTTTTGGATGCAGGAGAAACCTATGTGATGGCTGCATTTCTAGATGAGCCTGCTGCTACTAATAACGTCAATGGCGTTAACGGAACTCATATTACCTCAGATAAACCAATTTGTGTGAATTCAGGTACATGGCTCGGTGGCAATGCGATTGTTGGCGGGTCCCAAGCAGCAGGGAGGGATATTGGTATTGACCAAATCGTACCTGTTGATAAAATTGGCAACGAGTATGTTTTAATCAAAGGAGAGGGGATAGATAACGAAAAAACCATGGTTATTGGAACTGTTAATGCAACAGATCTTTTTTTAGATGGAAGCGCTGTTGCCACAGCTACTATAAATGCCGGCGACTATTATGTTATTGACGGAACGTCTTTTTCTGCGAATGACAATCTGTATTTGCAATCTTCAGAAGATGTGTTTGTATATCAAATGGCGAATGGGGGAGATGGCCTCACAGATGATAACGAACGGCAATGTGGATTGAATTTTCTTCCACCAGTTGGTTGCTCTGGTAGCAAGGATGTCAGGCTTCCCAATGTTGACTCAATTGGCACTGCTTTAATTAACATTATTGCGAACACAGGGTCTAATGTATATGTTAATGGAATATTACAAGGACCTGGAGATGCAGTTGTTGGGACTTCAGATTATGTTACTTATAAACTTGCTGCCGGTTATACAGGTGATGTGCAGGTCTCTTCTGATGACTTGGCAAGGGTAGCACTTATTAACTTGTCTGGGAATATCGGTGCTGCCGGTTATTTTTCGGGTTTCACAAAAGATGTTACGGTTCAAACAGAAACCGTTAATTCAGACGGTATAGCGTTAGAAGGATGCATTCCTGCTTCTTTTACTTTCAGTATTGCCGATCCGTCTCCTACAGATACTGATATTTCCTACTGGGTTATGGGTTCAGCAACGAAT
>JABJPZ010000107.1 GCA_018663635.1 Crocinitomicaceae bacterium | reverse complement strand
TTCCTTAAAGAGAAAATTGTTATCATTAAATAATTATAGAATTATAACAATTGTGTAATTTAAAGCCCTCCACACTTGTGGAGGGCTTTTTTATTTATTAAATTATTTTATGTTCCCTATTTTAAGCCTATTAAAATTTAGTCCGTTGGTTTTAATCTGTCTGTATTCCCTAACGGAAATTCATGGGCAATGCCTCTTAATTAATGAACTTCAAGCAGCTAATAAACATACAATTGCTGATGGGTTTGGGGAAGATGAAGATTGGATTGAGCTATTCAACTGTGGAGATACTGCCATCAACATCGGTGGTATGTATTTTAGTGATAATCCTGATGTTCCTAACAAACACCAAATTCCAAAAAACAAGGGTGCTTGGACAACTATTGCTCCAAAGGGCAGAATGTTGCTTTGGGTAGATAGTGATGACGAACAAGGGTCTCGGCATTTATCCTTCCGGCTCGACGATGAGGGTGGTACAATTGCCGTTTATAATTCTGAGCTGATTTTATTAGATCGCGTTGATTACAAAAAGCAATCAAGGGATAAATCTTTTGGCAGGAAATCCGATGGGGCTGAAGAGTTTCACTTATTTAACACCCCTACACCCAAAGAAGCTAACACGGGAGGCATTGCCTTGTTGTCTGATAGCATTTTACCTTTATTCTCAGAGCAGAGTGGGTTTTACAAAGACAAACTAAGTCTCGCTCTTACCAACAAATATGGTGGCTCTATTTACTATACCACCAACGGCGCAGAACCCGATACTTCCTCAGGCATCAAATACACTGAAGAAATAGATATTGATTCAACACGTATTATTAGGGCTAGAATTATTAAAAAAAATACTGTTCCAGGAAAAATCATCACACATACTTACTTTATTAACGAAGCTTCGACTTTACCTGTTGTTTCTTTGACTGCCGACCCCAAAGACTTGTGGGATAAGTCTAAGGGTATTTATCATAAATACAAAAAAAGAGGTTGGGAAAGGCCTGGAAATGTGGAGTATTTTGACATGAACAAAGAAGGAGTTCATTTTTCTGCCTTTAAAAATGAAATAAGTATGAGAATTGCCGGTAAAACAAGCAGAAGGCAACCAAAAAAGTCTTTCTCTTTATTCACAAAAGACTCTTATGGTTATCCCAGAATTAACTACAAAATTTTCGACGATAAGCCGATTTCCAGTTTTGGTAGTATTTGGCTCAGGGCTGATGCTACGTCAGGCAGAAATGTTCCAGAATTATGGGTAGGAGAAAGATTCAAAAATGAGCTACTTTACGAAGTCAACAAAGAAATGGGTAGTACCGTTGACATGCAGGCCTACCAGCCTGTTCAATTATTCTTAAACGGCGAGTATTGGGGGCTGTACAACCTAATGGAAAGAAAGGGTGCTGACTTTATTGAAAACAATCATGGTTACAATGATGTGGACATTATTACTGGCGAATACGAGCAATTAGTATCTGGAAAAGCACGCTGGTATGATAGCTTGACATTTTACATTAGCCTAAACGACATTACTCAAGATTCTGTCTACGCTGAAGTATCAAAAAAGATGAGTATTGAAAACTACATTGACTACTGGATTTATGAAGTCTATTCAAGCGCACACGACAATCGAGTAAACATCCGCTATTGGAGACCAAAAGGTAAAAATCAGAAATGGAGATGGATCAGTTATGATCAGGATTCGTGGCATCGATATGATGAAAATACGTTGAAACGCCACCTTAAAAAAGAGCCTGTTTTCTTATTCAACAGGCTAATGAAAAACAGCACCTTCAGAATACTTTGGGCCAACAGAATGTGCGATTATTTAAACTCGGCATTATCTGAAGATAATGCCATTAGACTTATTGACGAAATTACAGGTAGAATCGAAAAAGAAGTGCCTCGTGAAAAAGAGCGATGGCAAGACACCATGTTGTATGTTCCGAAAAACCTAAGAATCGATTGGTTTAAAGAGTATGCGATACAAAGACCTTGTCAAATAAGAGATCATATTATCGATTTTTATAACATTAATGGTCAAGAGAAAAAAGTAAAATTAGACATCTCAAATGGTCTAGGGACAATTCAAATCAGCACATTATCTATTGCCTCTTTTCCTTGGGAAGGCTACTATATAGAAAGCGTCCCCGTTACCATTACTGCCATCCCCGAAGATGGATATAAATTTGTTGGCTGGAAAAACAAAAATTTGCCAAAAACAAACATCATAACTTCAAACCTTAAAACGCAAACTAATTTCACTGCTGTTTTTAAAAAGAAGAAGGGTGATCGCAGAAAGAATGATGTAAAATAAACAAGGAAAAAATTGGCTATCACAAGGCGTTTATTCTGTAATCTTCGCCACAAACTCACTGCTATTCGCTACTATCTCTACTTGACTCGGCACACAGTCCAATACCTGTTTCGCTTGAATTCCAGATAAAATTATGCGGGTAGCGGGGAAATCATTAACCATTCGTTCCATGTAGGAAGCAAGCTTTTTTTGTGAAATTGTCTGCACAAAGGACACCAAAACAACATCTGGTTGTTTGTTTGTTATTGCCCATCTTGCTCCATCGTAAGGAGTTGACTGGCCTAGGTAAATTAATTTAAACCCTTTGTTCACTGCTAAATATGAGTAATACAATAATCCTAGCTCGTGCCATTCTCCTTCCGGTAGATACGCGATTAAAACTTTGCTCTCTGTTAATCTGTTTTTACAATTGTCCAGGGACACAATTAATTTTTGCCGAATTAGATTAGAAATGAAGTGTTCTTGTGCTGGATTAATTGACCCCAAATGCCACAATGATCCAAGTCTTTCAAAAAAAGCATACATCAGCTTTTCAAAAGTCTTTTCAAAACCAACGCTTTTGAGGTTAACCTGTATGGTATCTTCAAAACTTTGTTCATCTAAGCAAATCGCAGCTGTTATTAACTTCTCGATTTGAAATTCAATGTCATCTGGGTTTTGAGAAAGACTAAGCACTTGAGCAGACAACTCTTCATCAGAGAGGGTTACCAGTTTTGAAATCTTTACTCCTCTGGAATTCAATGCTCCAAACGTGATAATTTTTCTTAGGTCTTCTTGGCAGTATTCCCGAATATTAGTCTCTGTTCGTTTAGGACTAAATACATTGTATCTTTTTTCCCAAATACGGATTGTATGCGCTTTAATTCCGGAGATTCGCTCTAAGTCTTTTATGTTGTATGTTTGACTCACAAAGTTTAAACAAACTTAGGATTAATTTGTTCGAGAATTGCAGGGAGACGATAAATTAGTTTTTGTACAAATCACTTAATGAATTAACTAAATTCAAATCAAAGGCTAATATCCAATTTTGCTTACTTTCTATTAATTTGCAGCTAATTGAACAAAATACACGATAAAATACAATTAATACTCACCTCTCTTCCTCAAAAACCAGGTGTATATGAGCACCTGAATAGAGAGGGAATAACGCTTTATGTAGGCAAAGCTAAGAACTTAAAAAAACGCGTTTCTAGTTATTTTCAGAAAGAGCATAAGTCAGGCAAAACAAGGGTTCTTGTAAAGCAGATTACAGACATTAAATACATTGTAGTAGAGAATGATTTCGACGCGCTTTTGCTGGAGAACGGTTTGATAAAGAAACTTCAACCTAAATACAACATCCAATTAAAAGATGATAAAACCTATCCCTGGATCAAGATAACGACAGAACGATTCCCCCGGTTAATCTCTACTCGAAATGTCAATCATGGAGACGGTAAATACTTCGGCCCTTATGCCTCAGCCAAAATGATGCACACGCTGATTGACTTAGTTAGACAATTATACCCCATAAGAACATGTAAGTACAATCTGTCTTTGGAAAATGTTGAATCGCAAAAATATAAGGTTTGCCTTGAATATCATTTGGGTAATTGCAAAGCCCCATGCGTCGGCTTAGAAACAGAAGAAGAATATTTAACGCATATGGTCGCAATTCGGGCAATTTTAGGGGGTAATATTTCAACTGTACTCGCGGACCTTCATTCATCAATGAAAAATGCATCGGCTAATTTAAATTTTGAAAAAGCCCATGTTTTCAGCGAAAAAATTAACCTTTTAAAACGATACCAAGCCAAGTCTACTGTTGTCAATCCTTCGATTAGAAACAGCGATGTATTTACAATTATCACTGATGTTCAGGGAGCATTTGTAAACTATCTTAAAGTTCACAATGGAGCCATTATCCATGGCCATAGCTTTGAGCTCAAAAAGAAATTAGATGAGTCTGAACAAGAATTATTGGAATTTGCGATCATGGACCTACGAAGTCGACTGAAAAGTGACTCGCGTGAAATTTACACCAACATTCCTGTGCGTATTTCTATTGAATCTGTTTCTTTCCACTGCCCTCAAAAAGGCGGGAAAAAAGCATTAATCGAGCTTTCTTTAAAAAATGCGAATTATTACCGCTTAGATCGTTTAAAAAATCAGAAACTAACTTCTCCAGAAAACCATACAGAGCGTATTTTAGAAACTATTCAAAATGATTTGCGCTTAAATGAACTGCCTAAACACATCGAATGTTTCGATAATTCAAATTTCCAGGGAACAAATGCCGTTTCTGCTTGCGTAGTCTTTAAAAATGGGAAGCCTTCCAAAAAAGATTACCGACACTTTAACATTAAAACAGTTGATGGCCCTGACGATTTTGGCAGTATGGAAGAAGTTGTCTTCAGGCGCTACAAAAGACTTATTGAAGAAGAGAAACCACTTCCGCAGTTAATTATTGTAGATGGTGGAAAGGGGCAGTTAAGCGCCGCCTTAAAAAGTTTAGACAAGCTTAACTTAAGGGGTGTAATTGCTATTATTGGAATTGCAAAAAAGCTAGAAGAAATATACTTTCCAAACGATCCGCTACCTCTTTATATTGATAAAAAATCTGAGTCTCTAAAGGTAATTCAACATTTGAGAAACGAAGCGCATCGATTCGGAATCAATCATCACAGAGACAAAAGAAGCAAAGCATCCATTCAATCAGAGCTGCTCAACATAAAAGGGATAGGGGAAAAGACACAACTGGAGTTGATGCGACAATTTAAATCCGTAAAACGAATAAAAGAAGCGTCTATAAAAGATCTTGAAAAGGTAATAGGGAAAAGTAAAGCAAATATTCTTTGGGCCGCTTTAAAAAATCCTTAATTGAGTGTCTCCGCTAAATTTCTCATTTCTGTAATCGCAGGTGTTTCTTCGTAAAGTATATGAAATACTGCCTCGGTGATAGGCAAATTAACCTGATGTTTCTGATTAATGTCCATAATACACTTAACGGCATAATAACCCTCTGCTATCATTCTCATTTCTGCCATGGTAGCCCTAACAGAATAGCCTCTTCCTATCAAATTTCCAAATCTCCTATTTCTACTGTGAAGGGAGTATCCCGTAACCAGTAAGTCTCCTAGATATGCAGAGCTTTTCACGTCTCTGTGAATTGGACTAATGGCATCAACAAAACGCTCCAGCTCTTGTATAGAGTTGCTCATTAAAACAGCTTGAAAATTATCTCCATACCCTAACCCATGGCAAATTCCTGAGGCAATCGCAAAGACATTTTTTAATATCGCTCCTACTTCTGTTCCATACAGGTCATCAGTAACCGATGTTTTAATAAATCGACAGCTCAATGCATCAGCCACAATGCTTGCAACCTGAGCGTTTGGGGAGCCAATGGTGAGGTATGAAAGGCGCTCCATAGCGACCTCTTCTGCGTGGCAAGGACCACTTATCATGGCAATGTTGTTTTCGGGAATGTTAAACCGTTTTATTAAAAATTCAGCAGGTATTTCATTCGTTTCTGGTATGATTCCCTTTATGGCTGAAACAACCATTTTATCTCTGAAACTCTCTTGGTTCAGTGATTCCAAAACGGAAAGTAAAAATGCAGAGGGTGTAGCTAAAATGATAACATCTGATTTCTCAACAATTGATTTCAAATCTGTAGAAAGCTCTAATTTGGCAACATCAAATTCTGCAGAACGAATGTATTTTGGATTGTGCCGGTGTATTTTTATGTGTTCTATAGATTTTTCATTTCGCATCCACCAGTTGATACAGCCTACATTCTCAGAAAGCATTTTTACAATGGCAGTTGCCCAGCTACCTCCTCCAATCACGCCAAATTTTTGAACTCTCATTAGTCAAAAATAGCAATATTAAAAAGATGGTTCTATTTTTGAATTGTGAAGAAACTGGGATTCAACAATCTCTTGTCGTTTCTAAAGAAGTGCTTAGGCTTAGGCAAAGCCAAAAACATTGAAAACATGCGCGTAAATTTTCTAACCCTTTTCCTTTTCTGCCCAATATTGGCAATTAGTCAGTTCACGCAAAGTATAAGAGGTTCAGTTGTAGATCAGCACTCTCTCCAACCGTTATTTGGTGTAGACATTGTTATACTAAGGGCCGAACCAATAATGGGTGCTTCAACTGAAGAAAACGGTACGTTTAAGATATACAATGTTCCGGTGGGAAGAGTGTCCGTCAGGGCTTCCCTTTTTGGGTACAATGATGTAATCATAAGCAATCAGGAAATAACCAGCGGGAAAGAGTTAATTCTTAATTTACAAATGAAAGAGCTCGTTGCCCTTCAGGAAGTAATCATTACAAAAAAAGAGGAAAAGAAAAATTCACTAAATAAAATGGCTACAGTAAGTGCCCGACGCTTTTCCATTGAGGAATCAAAAAGATATGCGGGTAGTCGAAACGATGTTGCCCGTATGGCTCAAAATTTTGCTGGTGTTCAAGGGGCGGACGACTCCAGAAATGACATCGTAGTGCGAGGGAATTCACCAACCGGAATTTTATATCGCTTAGAAGGTATTGATATTCCTAATCCTAATCATTTTGCTCTTATGGGCACAACAGGTGGGCCAGTGAGCATTTTAAATAATAATGTTCTCGACAATTCTGACTTTATGACCGGAGCATTTCCCGCAGAATATGGCAATGCCCTATCTGGCGTATTCGATCTGAAAATACGAAACGGGAACAATGAAAATCGAGAGTTTACCGGACAATTAGGGTTTAATGGCGCAGAATTACTTGCTGAAGGGCCTATTTCAAAAAAAGCACTTTCATCCTACCTAATAAGTTACCGATATTCCACGCTTGACTTATTTAGTCTTGTTGGAATCAATTTTGGAACAGGCACTTCTATCCCAAGCTATCAAGATGTCGCATTTAAATTTAATTTTCCAACAAAAAGGGGGGCTACATCGCTTTTTGGAACCGCTGGATCAAGCGCTGTTGACCTTTTAGATAGCGATGACGAAGGGATAAACCTTTATGGAAGAGGCGGTGAGAACATTACATTTAGTTCAAAAATTGGAGCATTAGGACTGTCTAACACAACAAGATCCGGAAACAAAGGATATTTCAAAACCGTTTTATCTGTATCGGGAGCTTTTAATGGCATCAGTAACGATTCGTTAAGTGTTTTTAACGGCACTCCAATTCCATGGTACAGAAACAAAAGTGTAATTGGCAGCTATTCTCTAGCCTCTAATTATAACCACAAGTTTAATTCAAAACACTTATCTCAAGTTGGATTTTTCGCAGATCGAAAATTTTTCAACTTAGCAGACTCTATCTATAACGGTTCAGCCAACCGATGGAAGAAATTAACGGACTTCGAAGGTGCAACGTTTTTTCTACAACCATATGTACAGCATCAGTACCGGTTCTCCGATAAACTGACAGCAAATCTTGGGTTGCACTTTCAGTATTTTCTACTTAATAAAACGCACAATCTTGAACCAAGAGCTGGATTAAAATGGGAAATTAATCTAAAAAATACCCTGTCAATCGGGTATGGACTTCATAGCCAGCTCGCACCCACGAGAATCTTTTTTGAAAAGACGACAGACCCATTTGGAAAATTAGTTGAAGTAAATAGAAATTTAGACATGACCAAGTCGCACCATCTAATTCTTGGCTATGATAGGTCTATCAATCAACATTTGCGTATAAAAACGGAAACCTATTATCAGTTTATATACGATGCGATTGTAGATGTTCGGCCAAACTCCTATTCCTTGCTCAATTACGGTGCAAATTTTAACGTTGCATTTCCTGATTCGCTTCAAAATTCAGGAGTAGGTTATAATTATGGGGTTGAACTAACGGTTGAACACTTTTTATTTAAGGGGTTTTATTATTTACTGACCGCATCTTTGTATGAATCAAAATACAAAGGAAACGATGGTGTTGAACGGAGCACTGCTTTTAACGGTAATTACACGATCAATGCACTTGGGGGAAAAGAGTTTGTTTTCAAAAGCAAAAAGCCCACGGAAGTTCAAAAAGCTAAAAATTCGTTACTCATCGATGTTAAATTTACGCTGAACGGCGGTCAGAGATATACTCCATTTGATTTAGAACAGAGCGCCCTGATTGGAGAGGGGGTTTACGATTATACAAATTCCTTCAGTGCCAAATACGCCAATTATTTTCGAATCGATTTAAGGTTTGCTTATAAAAGAAATAGCAAGAAAATAACACAAGAGTGGGCGTTTGACATTCAAAATGCTACTAATCAGAAAAACATATTTCAAATGCAGTATGACCCCATTTCCAAACTAGAAAAGCCAACTTATCAAGTGGGGCTTGTACCCATAGTGCAATATCGAATAGAATTTTAATAGGCTGCGAAAACGAGGCAACGATACAAAACTATTGGAAACAAAAAAGCCAGGTCCCATCTCCTGACTTTTTTGG
>JABJPZ010000106.1 GCA_018663635.1 Crocinitomicaceae bacterium | reverse complement strand
GATTGTATAATCATGATATGTCGTTGTTCCGTTTACTTGTGTTATTTCCCAACCAATTTCTGTTATTTTACCTCCAGAAAAGCCCATAGCAGCCATGTCGTCTGCAGTATAGAGAAATTGATGTTTGGCATTTTTGTACCAGTTTCCATATGGCGCGGGGTACGACGTTTGAGAATTTGTTCCAACAGAAACACCACTTTCTACTGAATTTGTCGTACCTGAGCAACTATTTGTACTACTCAACCCAGAGATTGCAGGCAGACCTGTCCCAATAGAAGTTACGGAGGCTACCGTATCTCCAGGATGTATGGTGTCCTGAGAAAGTGCAACGGACACATCTGGTGCTATGTCAGTTGAAACAACTAAGGCTACGGTATCTGTTTTAACACATCCGGCGCTGCTTTCTATGGATAAAACATGATTGTAAACGCCAGCAACTGTCGCATGCACATTGGGATCAGCTGATGAAGTATTATCAAGAAATGTACCTGGAGACCAGCTATACGTGTAACTTCCTGCAGTAGATACGTTTGCGTCATAACTCAAATATTCATTCAAACATACCGTATCTCGTTTCGGCGACAATGTATGGCTAAATGTAGGAACAACATCAACATGAATGGTATCAATCGTGTTACAACCAACATAAGAGCTAGAGCTTACCACTTGGTAAACGCTCGATGCTAGAGGAGAAATAATAGTGTTAGCACAATTAATGCATGATATGTTACTACCAACAACCAGTGGGTCTCCTGAAATAAGGCTCCAAGTAAAATCTGTTCCTCCTATGGCTGTTAAACTTAATTCGTCACCATCACAGAGAAATTGATCTGAACCAGCAGTAGTGTGCTCCATGAAATTAACTTGTTTTGTATAATAGCTGATTCCGGTTATTGGGCAAGCATTGTCATTAACCTCTATTGTGAAACTACTGGAAGATGGACTTCCCGCAACACCTGTCCAACAAATGGTTGCAGTAGCAGAACTACCAGCACTTACCCAATTAAAAGTTGCTCCGGGTAGAACAGCTTCAACATTAGAGCTTAAAGAAATAACATCAATAACATCTAGGTCATCAAAAGTTAAATCAAAGCAAAAAGATGCTCCTTCACAGACATTTATATTGTTATCGGCATCTAATGATGCATCGCCAGAGATGCTGGCAATCTGTAAGCTAGAATAGTCTCCCACATTATTAGAACAATTTTGGACAACAAATTGCATATCTCGAAATGAAGAACCTATGAAGTCTCCGCCAGAATCGTATTCTGTAACACCAAGAACCACTACATAATAACCAATATTATTTGGGGTAAAATTAATTTCACCAGTTGCTGGATCAACAGTGATTCCATCAATCGGTGATGAACCACTAAATCCTGTAGCGTATGGAGTAACGGCTCCTGCGCTTGAACGAGCATCAATTAGCGAATATACCAAGGTATTTCCGTCAGGTTCAACAACACCGTAATTATAGGTGACGGGTTGATTAACACAAACATATGGAATTGGATGTCCCGTAAATACAGGTGAGTTGTTGCAAATAGCGTTTGCATTGTTTAGTGCAGCCTCAAAATACGGACTAACCTGACCAACAAGGTTATTACTTGAGTTTCTACAACAAACACCCCAACTAAAATAGTAGCTATCACACTGTTGCGTTAAGGTAATTACAACTTGATATGTATATTTTTGCATACCAGGTAGACTGCCGCCATAACAAGTATTATTTAAACTGTCTGCTTGACAAAGTTGAGATACATTTGTAAAGTCCTCTCCCGTCGCTGGATCGTTAACAAGATTAGCTGTTAAAGTTTGCGTACTAAACCCACAATCATTGGTAACTGAAATGGTTTGAGTATTGCCTAAAGTAATTCCACTACAATCTCGGTAAAGGTTTAAAGTCACCAAATAGCTATTGGAACCTAAACACGTATAGGACACATCGCCACCTGAAACGTGACTAGCAAAAGCACCTGAGGACAAAAATACGGTGCTTAGCAGAAAAATAATATGCAGCTTTATGGTTTTGATCGGCATAATTGTTTACTTAGCAATACAGTTCAATCACATACAATACCACAGCTGTGCCATTTTCATAAAGTGCTTAAAGACAGCTGCTTAATAACAATTAACCTATCTCAAGATTTAAGCGATTATTTCATAAATGGAATTATATTCCCAATATGGGATGAATTACTTGAAATGGAATGTAGGCAATCAAGTCCCAAAACGAATGAAAACCCAGCTGAAAATAGCATAATTAAAAGCTTCTAAGACAGAAAACTGATTGGGGATGAATATCTTACAAAATAAATGTTACTTTAACTTGAAAAAGCATTTGAAGACAACACTAACAATAGGTCTATCCATTCTAATTTCCTGGTCTTGTTTTACACAAACTTGCATAAATACAAGATATGTGGACTCTTTATTTGCAACGGAGGTTTTATATAATATAGATTATCAGAGCGCAAGGCCTTATGGCTCATTGATAAATATTCCCTATCAACTAGACATATACAGACCCCTGAGTGACACGTTAATATCAAGGCCATTAATGTTGTTTCAATTTGGAGGAGGGTATCTTATAGGAGACAAGTTAAATCCACCAGCTCCTGACTTTTGTACTTATTGGGCGGAGCGAGGTTATGTTTGCGCATCCATTAATTACAGACTTGGCTTTAATACATTGGTAACAGAAAGTGCCGAGCGAGCGGTCTATAGAGCGATACAAGACTTGCAAGCCGCATTACGCTTTCTGGTTGACGAACATCACACATACGGCATTGACACCAGTCACATCATCGTAAGCGGCAATAGCGCAGGCGCTATCTCTTCCATGCACAATGCATTTATGGATACTGATCAGATTCCTGCATCTGCAGCTGGGTTTGGTTTTGGATTAGACGCAAATGATTTAGGAGGGCCATATACTTCTGGAAACACAAATTACGGTAATAATGAAGTATTGGCTCATGGATACCTTGCCTGTTGGGGCGGCATGCTAGACACCAATTTTGTTGGTGACAGAGGTGATGATTTCGTGCCTATAATTCTTTTTCACGGTGTAGAAGATGACGCTGTGAGCTATTATTCTGACCACCCCTTCAGTTTTCCTGCGTTTCCCTTACTTCACGGAAGCAATCCACTCAAAATTCGCATGGACAATATGGGAATGACTACTTCATTGATTCCTTTCGAGGGCGCTGGACATGAACCCGAGCTTCTAAATCCCGCCTATTTAGACACCATTCTATTAGAATCAATGCCGTTCATTTATAACGAGGTCCTAAGACCGAAATTGACCAGTGTAAATGGGAACACAGCACCTTTTTTGAATAGTGCTGCTACCTACACCGTGATAACAGATGATTCATTATCCGGCTTATGTGTTTCTCTTACGAATGGCACAATTTTAAATCAGACAACAAACAGCGTAACCATTGAATGGACCACTCCTGGTCATGACACATTAGTCATTACAGGCTTCAATCATATCTTGGCTTTTGACACCATACAATTACCCCTAGAAGTTAATTCAATCTCCGCAGTTAATGCTGTTTTTGCACCTCAAAAATTTCGAATTTACCCTAATCCAAGTATGGGCAACATCTATATTGAGAACAAAGATGAAAGCTTGCTTTATATTGATATAATAACCGTAGAAGGCAAACTACTAACTTCCATTTCTACGTGTAATCAATTGATTTCAATTGATTTAAAAGAGTTTAGCTCTTCTCTGATAATTGTCCATTGTAGAAATAAAGTTCATAACTCAAGTCAACTGATTAGGTTTGGATTCTAAATTCTCATACGCACTGGCCCATAATTTTTAAGAATGATTGCGCTTAATCAATAACCAAATACAATATAAAATTGTATCTTTACACTAAGTATTTATTAAAATAATTGCGGCGTTTTGAGCTAAAACCTTTGATTTTGATTCAAGTCTAACCCGCAATGAAGTATTTAAGGGATACTACAACCACATATTTGGTGGTAATATGAATTTAAACTCAATATTAATGGCTAGATCTCAAGAAACGTTTAACAAAAAAGAAAAAGAGAAGAAACGTTTAAAAAAGCGGCAAGAAAAACAAATAAAGAAAGACGAAAGGAAAGCCAACTCGAAAGGTGGTGGACTTGAAAATATGCTAGCTTATGTTGATGAGAATGGACACATTACTGATACGCCTCCCGATCGAACTAAGAAAGTAGATATTGATGCTGAAAGTATTGAACTTGGGGTTCCGAAAAGAGAAGAAATTGAAGATGAGCCTATGACAGGCAAAGTAGCTTTTTTCGACGATTCTAAGGGCTATGGATTTATTCGCGACACTAAATCAGGCGATAAGTATTTTGTACACATTAGTGGATTATTAGATGAGATAAAAGAAAATGACAATGTCACTTACGAGCTAGAGAAAGGTTTAAAAGGACTTAACGCCATAAAAGTCAAAAAAATATAACCCTATAACAAGGTTTACTTGTAAAGTGCGATTTTTATGTAATGGTAATTTCGACAATCATTTCAAAGCACATTGTCAATTTTCATTCAAAATTTAACGATATTTAGTCATCTATTGTAAATAGCTCATTTATCTGTTTTTTATACCGAGATTCGCACAAAATATTAAAACGTGTATTTATCTCCCATCAACACACAAGATCTTTATCAATTTCTGATTAAAGAAAAACTTCACGAAAATGAAACGTTTTGTTTATACTTTTCGGAAAAAAGCAATGTAGAAATTGCCGACCTAATTAAGCTATTAAATAAAAGTGAAATTCCTTTTTTAGGAGCCATTTTCCCCGCAGTAATTCACAATGGGG
This sequence comes from Crocinitomicaceae bacterium, assembly GCA_018663635.1. Classification (GTDB taxonomy): domain Bacteria; phylum Bacteroidota; class Bacteroidia; order Flavobacteriales_D; family Parvicellaceae; genus UBA10066. The sequence goes on along the minus strand of JABJPZ010000106.1, from coordinate 748 downwards.
AACAATACGATAACGGTGTGGTTATTAGCAAATTAAAAAATGTTGTTTCCACGCATCTTGTTCAAGGTTTAGATCAAAACAAAATGACTATTCCAGAATTTAAGATAGCCCCCAATAAGAATTACTGTGCCCTGACATTTGTGGATGGACTTGCTCCAAACATTTCTTTATTTCTTTCAGAAATGTATGATAAATATGGCAAATCTATTAGCTATCTAGGTGGCGGAGCAGGTTCGCTCAGTTTTGTTCAAAAGCCATGTCTTTTTTTTAAAGATGGTTTTTATGATAACGCTGCTTTAATCGTTATCGTTGAAACGCAAGTTAGCCTCGGGGTGACGCACGGGTGGAAAAAACTGAAAGGACCATTGGTTGCCACCAAGACTAATAAAAACGTTATCGAAGAGATCAATTGGGAGCCTGCTTTCTTAGTTTATCAGAAATACATCTTAGAAGATTCTGGCAAAGAAATTACGAAAGACAATTTTTTCAGTATTGCGAAAGGTTATCCATTTGGAATGCATAAAGATTACGCGGAGTGTATCGTAAGAGACCCTATTGCCACAGATGTAAACAACAGATTAGTTTGTGTTGGGGAAGTCCCAGAAAACACCGTTTTGGATTTACTAAAAGGGGAACAATCTGCACTAATTAATGCTGCTGAGAATGCAGCAATGATAAGTAGAAGTTCGGCATCTTCAGAAGTAAACAATGTTATTTTAATTGACTGTATTTCAAGGACATTGTTTCT
>JABJPZ010000105.1 GCA_018663635.1 Crocinitomicaceae bacterium | reverse complement strand
TTCGCAATAATCTTCATTAAATACACTCCTGCACTTTCGTTTGTCAAGTCAATTTCAATTTTTGCCCTAGGATTACGGACAGAGACAATTCGGTCACCAATTAAATTTAATACTTCAATAGAGCTAATCTTCGTATTCTTATTTTCAACCGTAAATATTCCTCTAGACGGGTTGGGATAAATTTTGAACTCTAATACTTCATTTGTCTCTTGTATTCCAAAGCTTCCATCAACAAAAACACTCAAGGTGTCGGTGCATCCAGCGGTGTCTGTAACTGTCACATGATAGGTTCCGATCGTAAGGGCCGTTAAATCTTCTGAGTCATCGTTATCGCCCGTACCATCATTATCCCAGTCAAAAACATATCCTGGTGATCCTCCACTGACAGTCAAATCTATTTCTCCATTGCTAAGGCCACCCGAAGCAGATGTTGTAGAGGCTGATAAAACAATCGCACTAGGTTCCAAAATAACTACAGAGTCTGTGTAAGAGCAGCCAACAGAATCTGTGACCACGTATAAATGTGTCCCCGCTGGCAGCATACTCGGCATAACAGCGCCCCAATCAGCAGTTGCCACACCAACATTACCCGCTATGACTAATGTCGCAGTTCCTGTAGAATCACCATTACATAAAGCATCTGTGGTATTACTAGATGCTGTTAAAGGAGCAGTAACAGTAACATCAAAAGTACATGTTGCTACATTGTTTCCTGCATCAGTAACTGTATAAGTTACAGTCGTTGTACCTTGTGAGAAAGCGTCTCCTGAATTATGAGAGCTGGTTACTACAGGTGAAGAGCAATTGTCAAATTCTAAAGGGCCACTCCATGTAACTATTGCCGTACAGCTATCCGCATTGGCAGCTACAACAATATTTGCTGGGCAATTACTAAAATATGGAACAATCGTGTCAAGAACTGTGACCGCAGCTACACAATCAGAAGAATTTCCCAAAGCATCTGTTCCCGTTAACGTTACGTCAGTTCCACCTAATGAGGGCGAGTAAGAGCCAACTGGGAATGGTATAGTCGCAAACGTATTACTTATCTCACCATCAAATGCATTTGTTCCGCTATATCTCCACTCAGCATCATTAAAAGTTGACCCTAGGAAACGCGTATTTTTTGAATAAGCCCAACCATCTACATGATCCCAAGGCTCACCTGTTCCATCAACATTTACATCACCAAACACATCAATAACGCTTCCCATATGAAACAACTCAATAGCGTCATCTCCATTTATATTCATAGAGTTATCAATGAAATCCGCATCAAATCCAAAAAAGTCTGCAAATCCAGCTGAATCACTGGTAGCATAAACAAACTGCCCTGCCGTTAATGCAATAGAAGGAAATGAAAACTCAGCTGTTCCCGTGGTTCCTGAACCGTTGTTTGCCGAACTAATTCCATATTGACTCAAGTCAGCAATAGCATTCAAAGCGTACAGCTCAACTCCTTTTGGCAATCCACCAGGTAAAGGGCCATCAAAAGCTCCAGTAATTACGAGGTTATTGGGTGATGGAGGCAAAACGTCTGAACAATCAAAGGTAGAGACATCAATGGCTAGATTAAATGTATTGCAGTTATCAGTTGTTCCTCCATCTACATCCGCAGCAACAATCGAAGCAGTTCCACTGCTATCCAAATACACATTAATATTCTGACATACAACAGTAGGTCCTTCGCCATCAGTCACTGTTATAAAAACGGTATCCTTATCACATAATGGTGTGGGTAAAGTTGGGTCACAAACCTGATAGGTTAAGGTATCTGATCCACAAAAGCCCGCTGGCGGATCATACGAAATACTATCTCCATTAATCACGGTAGCAACTCCCCCTGAAAAAGGTGGAACAACAATACTTGTAGTTAATGGGTCCATATTGGGATCTGTGTCATTGGCTTGTACATCAATAAAATTACCTGTTGTTCCACCTACAACAGTAGCCATGTCTGGATTGGCAACCGGTGGGCCTGGAGGTAATGGGTAATTAACGATAACACGCGCGAAAATTCCTGTTCCCCAAGCGGGATTTGCTTCAATTTCTAATGCACCGAATGTAGGAACGTAATCCAAAATAACGTAATTGGCTCCTCCAGAAACGTAAAACCCCGTTGATAGGGGAATGGTAGCTACTGCCCCTGTACAGAAAACAGATGTCGGTCCGAAATTACCATCCGAATTACTATTAAAATTAACCGGTATTGGAGATGCCGCGTCATTATACACCTCATAAATCTCTAGCGATACAGATGTAGGCGCAACGGTTCCAGTACTTGTCCAATTAAGCCCAAGAGGTGATCCGAAATAGGTCATGCTGCTTGCAGACCCCGAAGCACATATCTGATCAATTCCATCTGATAGGGAAAAAGAAGAGGCATCTATATCATAAATAACCGTTTGGCTAAATCCAACATTAAATGCAATAAAAAAAGTTAGTAAGGATAGAATTTTTTTCATGGTGTGATGTGTTATCATTTAAAATATTAGGGAAGCGTAATTTATTACAAAAACATTGAATAACAACAGTTTCTACAATAAATTAGCTTTTCTTGCTAATCTTTGGAGCGCTGCAACAATGAAGGAAAATCTCAATTTGATGGCTATAATTTCCTTTCTTTGGTTTGGTTTTAATGTTATTTTAGCTTCAAAGCAATTCATTGATTAACATTATCCCTGGAAAATATAACGGCAACTGCATTGCCAATTCCTCTAAAAGCATGATGCAACGCGTAATTGCTGGTGCATTTTTGGCTAATGGTGAAACGACAATCCACAACCCTTGTCGTAGTGACGATTGTTTAGCTGCTCTCGGAATTATACAGGCTGCAGGAGCTACTGTAGTTCCGGGCACCTCTATTTTAATCTCAAAGAATACACCTGTCAACCCTCCAAAAGAAGTCTTTTGTGGTGAGTCTGGTCTCGGTATACGTATGTTTACTCCTATTTTAAGTTTGTTTCAAGAAGAAATAAATCTTCTTGGTGGTGGTTCATTGAAAAGCCGAACAATGAACATGATAAGTTCCGTATTGAATCAACTTGGCGTTCGATGTATAACAAACCAAGGAAAGCTGCCAATACGTGTGAAAGGGCCACTAAAAAATGGCAATGTTACTCTCAATGGCAGTATAACATCGCAATTTCTAACTGGACTCCTTATGGCTTTGCCTGTAACTAAAGGAAAGTCAATAATTAAAGTAAACTCGTTAAATAGTCGCGGCTATATTGACTTAACTCTTCAAGTCCTTCGTCAATTTGGAATTGAAATCTCTCATGAGCGTTACGAGGTATTTCAAATTGAAGGAAATCAGCAGTACAGTCCCTGCGAAATTACAATTGAAGGTGATTGGAGTGGCGCCGCATTTCATGTGGTTGGTGCGGCCATTAGCGGAAAAATATCTATCTCTGGACTATCCTGTTCCTCCAATCAGCCAGATAAAAAAATATTAGATGCAATAGCTCAGGCTGGGGGGATTGTTGATGTAAATAAAAATTTAATTTCTATTGAAAAAGGAGGTTTAAATAGCTTTACTTTTGATGCTACAGATTGTCCGGACTTATTCCCTCCGCTTGCAGCATTAGCAGCGAATTGCAAGGGAACATCAACTATTAAAGGTGTAGGTCGTCTACTAAATAAGGAAAGCGATAGAGCGGCGACCATAAAAAGTGAATTACAAAGTGTAGGCATCAGTGTAATATTGAAAGAAAATGAAATGAAAATTACGGGAGGAGAAATTTCTGGAGGGACAATTGATTCCCATAACGATCATCGAATCGCTATGATGGGAGGAATTCTGGCTATTAATGCCAAATCACCGATTTCAATAGTAAATTCTAAGGCAATTACTAAATCTTATCCCAATTTTTTCCAAACTTTGAATGAACTTGGAATTCAAACTGAAGAATGCTAGAACAGTATCAAAATCTATCTATTAATGACTTTGATTATTCTCTTCCTGAGGAAAAAATAGCAAAGTACCCTTTAGCCAATCGGTCTGATTCCCGTTTGCTGATTTCTAAACGTGCAGGGTTCATATCAGAAGCAAAAATGATTGACATCGGCGACTACTTGCCGTACGATAGTGTCTTGTTCTTCAATCAAACAAAAGTGGTAAACGCTAGGCTACTTTTTAAAAAAGAAACGGGTGGGTTAATTGAAATTTTTTGTCTTGAACCGTGTGACAATATTGATCCTCAAGTAGCACTGCAACAAAAAAATACCGTTAAATGGAATTGCATGATTGGCGGGGCTAAAAAATGGAAAGACGGTCCCATTTCAATGACTCTTGATGGAATAGAAGTAAAAGCAACTAAAATAGGCAGAAGTAAAGACGACTTCGTAATCTGTTTTGAATGGCCAGGAAGCCTGTCCTTTTCTGAAATTTTGGAAAAATCAGGAGAATTACCGTTGCCTCCTTATATGAATCGGAAGGCAGAAAAAGAGGATTTAACCCGTTATCAAACCGTTTATGCGCAACATGAAGGCTCTGTTGCTGCGCCAACCGCTGGGTTGCATTTTACAGAAGAGCTAACAGATTCTTTTGCATCCAAAGGAGTTTCTTCTGTTTTTCTCACTCTTCATGTTGGTGCGGGGACTTTCAAGCCAGTAAAAACAAATTCTATAAATGAACACGCCATGCACGCTGAACTTATAGATGTATCTATCGATGCTGTTTTTGGTATTATTGAAGCCCTTGGCCCAATTATTCCTGTTGGCACCACCTCCCTAAGAACTTTGGAAAGTCTTTACTGGTTTGGGGTGTTGGCTTCCCTCGGAGAACTTAATGGAGACGTGCCCGAATTAGGCCAATGGAGTCATGCCTCCCTGCCGGAATTGAACTTGAGACAAAGCATTAGGTCTCTGCTGGACTATTTGGATGCGCATGGCAAAACAAGGTTTATCGCTAAGACAAGTTTAATGATTACTCCAGGGTACAAATTTAAAGTTGCCCGTGGCCTAATTACCAATTTTCATATGCCAAAAAGTACCCTTTTGCTTATCATAAGCGCAATGATTGGAGATAATTGGAAAACACTTTACAAGCATGCTTTAAAAAATGATTTTCGATTTTTAAGCTATGGAGATTGTTGCCTTTTACTGCCTTAAGATATCAATGATTAGCACACGCTGTTTGAATCAAAAACTTGTCTTCTAAAATTGGCTATTTTCATTATCTTCGCGAACCTTTGAATCATAAGGCATGAGTAAGAAATATCAGGAACATAAGGGATTAAACCTTCCAAAGGTTGCAGAATCAGTCTCTGAAAGGTGGGATGCCAATCAAATTTTTGCAAAAAGCATCTCGTCTCGAGAAGGAAAAACGCCGTTCGTGTTTTTTGAAGGTCCCCCATCTGCCAATGGACTTCCGGGTATCCATCATGTTATGGCTAGAGCGATAAAAGATATATTCTGTCGCTACAAAACGCTAAAAGGATTCCAAGTTAAGCGAAAAGCTGGATGGGACACACATGGTCTTCCTGTTGAATTGGGTGTAGAAAAAGAGCTTGGTATAACAAAAGAAGATATTGGAAAAACCATCAGTATTGAAGATTACAATGACGCTTGTCGGAAAGCAGTAATGAAATACACCGATGTATGGAATGACTTAACAAGGAAAATGGGCTATTGGGTAGATATGGATGATCCTTATGTTACCTATGAGAGTAAGTACATGGAATCTGTTTGGTGGCTACTGAAACAAGTATATAACAAGGATTTGCTTTATAAAGGATATACTATTCAGCCCTATTCACCCGCAGCAGGGACCGGCCTCAGCTCTCACGAATTGAATCAACCAGGAACTTATCAAGACGTTAAAGACACCACCGTTGTTGCCCAATTTAAGGCAAAAGCCAATTCCTTACTGCCTGATGATACTTACATATTGGCTTGGACGACTACACCCTGGACACTCCCCTCTAATACCGCACTGTGCGTGGGACCTAAAATCGAATATGTTCTTGTTAAAACTTTTAATCAGTACACCCATTTACCCGTAAACCTTCTTTTAGCAAAAAGCTTAGTCGAGAAACAACTTACAGGTAAATACATTCGTGCAAATGAAGAGTGTCTTTTGGCCAACTATTCGGCGAATGACAAAAAAATTCCTTTTGAAATTATTAAGGATTTTATTGGGTCCGAACTCGTAGGCATTGAATACGAACAATTATTGCAATATGCCCTTCCATACGAGCATTCTGAAAAAGCTTTTCGAATCATTTCAGGTGCATTTGTTACTACAGAGGATGGAACTGGAATTGTCCACATAGCACCCACTTTTGGAGCAGATGATGCGTTGGTTGCAAAAGAAGCTGGAATTCCACCTATGTTGATTCTTGACGACAATAACAACCCCGTTCCTTTAGTAGACCTTCAAGGAAAATTCGTTCCTCAAATGGGGGATTTGGCAGGAAAATATGTAAAGCAAGAATTCTACAAAGAATCTCCCCCTGAGAAATCTGTTGATGTTGAAATTGCGATTAAACTGAAAGAAGAAAACTTAGCTTTCAAAGTTGAAAAATACGAACACAGCTATCCACACTGTTGGCGAACAGATAAACCCGTATT
>JABJPZ010000006.1 GCA_018663635.1 Crocinitomicaceae bacterium | reverse complement strand
GTTATACCCATTATAACCTTTTGTATTGAGTTTGGAGATGTAAGATATTCATGGGATAGAGACCTTTATTTAGGAATGATAATGGCTTTGGGAGGCGTGTTCATGTACGGAGGAGTCTATCTGGTCAAAAATAAAAAGGGATAACATTTGTACCTTTCCGGCAATTATGTATTGTACTAAGAGAATTAAATATACTCAACGTGGATAGAAGCAAATCTGGTAGACGTTTGCCCAATGAGCAAAAGCTTATTGAATTGGCCAAGACGAATCCTGCCAGATTTGCTCCTTTATACAATCATTACTACAAGCCAATTTTTATATTCGTGTTTAAAAAAGTAAGAAATGAGTTTACTTGCGATGACATCGTATCAAAGGTGTTTTTAAAGGCAATTTTAAATATTAAAAAATACGAAGACCGTGGTTTTCCATTTTCGTCGTGGCTCTATCGAATTGCTTCTAATGAGGTGAATTTATTTTACAGAAAATCAAAGAAAGTTACTGAAGTAGAAATAATGGAAACGGATGTCATAACTTTAATGAAGGAAATTAAAGAAGGTGATGAGGTTGATCGTCAGCAAGTGGTTATTAAATGTTTAGGTGACCTTCCAATTGAAGTGTCGAATTTAATCGAATTGCGATTTTTTGACCGAATGTCTTTTAAAGAAATGGGGGAAGTTCTTGGAATTACCCATGGAAATGCTAAAATTAGATTGTATCGTGCTCTCGACAAATTAAAAAAGCTGGTGGAGGAGCAAGGCATATGAAAAAATACAAGATAAATAGAACCAATGTTGAGAATTTGCCGCTAGATGAAACGATCAACAAATACAAAGACTATTCAAAATTACAGGTCAGGTATAATGATGTTGTAAAAAGAAATAAGTTACCCTTGTATAAAAATCGAAAGATGTTTCTTTTTATTATTTTGATTGTCCTATTAGCCTACTTAATTGCCTCTGGTGAATTTTCTGAAACTGACGAAATACAAGGTGATCCAATAGAGCAATCTCAATAAAAATTCATGACAGAATTCTGAATATTTTTATGAGGTTGTTAACTTAAGGTGTTTTTGGAAATAAAGTTTCTTGGCCTCCTTATTTTACGATAAGTAGCTTTTCCACTCTAACAGCATTTTTGTTAGAAAATTTTACCAGGTAATGTCCAGAAGCAAGATGATTAATATTTATCGTATGCTGCCCCATTTCAACTAGGTCAGAATGAATCAGTTCCCCAGTCATTTCCATAATTGAAATAGTCACATTTTCGTTTTGAGTGTTGTCAATTACAAGCAATCCATTTGATGGGTTGGGATACATAGATAGTTGTAATTCTTTTTCTTCTCCTAATCCTACTGTAATAAACACGGTTTGCGTTATGGTATCACTACACCCATAATCAGAGGTTGCAATTAACTGAACATCATAAGATCCGTTAGTTGGAAATACAACTGTTACATCAATTGCAGAAGAAGATCCTGCTGATCCAAAATCCCATTGTGCCTGCGTACTGTCCGTACTTAAATTGACGAATTCTACTGTGTCCTCCGAGATAGTGTAGGAAAAATTTGCGGATATCGAATTTAAAATCAACAGTGAATCCTTTTCTTCTGGAATACACAAAATATTCCAGCCATTCATAACCATGCTATGGCTCACGTAGAACATTCCTGGCATATTGTATTCATGACAGGCACTATCTGCAGCAGTGGAAGTGCCGTCACCCCATTCCGTTAAACTTGAAGTGTTGGTATTGGTAGTATACATTCTATGGCTGAAAATGGGCGAAATACTGTCTGTTTCTACACATATAGTGGCTGATGAACAAGCAGTGTCTGGACCAGTAATAGAAGCATTTAGTACTAAATCATAAGATACAATCGGATCTAACAAATAATCATAATTCCATCCCAATGGATCAGTTACAGGTGTAAATAGGGGGTCAAATCGTTGATCGTACCATTTTACGTATGCTGCGCCACTACCGTCCTCATAATATACTGCGCTTAAACCTTCTGATGCACCATCATCAAAAATATCACTATTTCTAGCTAGAGAAAGAGGCAGTGTCGTTCCTCGTCCATCAATTACAATGTAGTAATCTTCTGAAGTAGATATGGGTGTAGTAAAACTAACACACATTCTTGTATTTTCGAAAGGATCACCTAACATCAGTGGAGCAGCGGTTGATACCGAACTCATTATCGTGTCTGGTAAACCCGCACTATCTGCGCTGTACATTTGAACATCAAAAGACGCTGGTCCTGGAGCTGATGTTGCTGTTTTTGCGTAAAAGCATGCTCCATGCACTGTAATAGCTTGGGGTGCTTCATACCGTTGTGCAATTTGCGCGTAGTTTACACTGAGATTCATTGGTTGCCATTCTACATCAGTGGCCTTGCTAAGCGTATATTCCAAGGTGTCGTTACCACAAAGTGAAGTTGATTTATTAAATGCAAAAGCAATTGGGGATGCGTTTTCATTTGCTCTCAAAGGATATTTTTGGCTGAAAGCAGGAGAAAAAATCAAAACGGATAGCGCCAATGTTAAGAATCTAGAAGTACTCATGTAATTTGGTTTTGAGTATATTTTATTAAGTAAAAATAAGTAAAATAATGGGCTTTTCACGAATGCTATTCAAACACTCCTTTAAAAGCCGTTAAATGCCTGATGAATACATCGAAAACGTACACTATTATTTGACAACAACGCCCATTGAAGAAAACTTGTCAATTCGTTCTTGGGTCCGCTTCTCCACTTTCATTTTACCCAGCTTAGTGAGGTTCTTTTTTAATTCTGTACGTAATTTTTTGTACATGACAGCAGGATTAGCATGTGCTCCACCTAAAGGCTCTTTAATAATACCATCTATCAATTTGTTGCCAAGCATATCTTTAGCAGTCAGTTTCAGGGCTTCGGCAGCACGTTCTTTAAAATCCCAGCTTCGCCAAAGAATAGAAGAACATGATTCGGGTGAGATCACACTATACCAAGTATTTTCCAGCATGAAAACTTTATCTCCGATTCCAATTCCTAAGGCACCACCCGATGCTCCTTCTCCGATTATAATGCAAATCACAGGTACTTTTAAAAGCATCATTTCGTATAAGTTTCTAGCAATAGCTTCTCCTTGTCCGCGTTCTTCTGCTTCCAAACCGGGATAGGCTCCGGGTGTGTCAATTAAGCAAACAATAGGCTTGTTAAATTTTTCTGCCAGTTTCATTAAACGCATTGCTTTTCGATAACCTTCTGGGTTGGCCATACCAAAATTGCGCATTTGACGCTGTTTGGTTTTTCTTCCTTTCTGTTGGCCGATAAACATTACTGTTTTACCATCTATTGATCCAAAACCACCAATCATGGCTTTATCATCTCCAACATTTCTGTCTCCGTGCAATTCTCTAAAGTCGCCATTCGTAAGTGCCTGTATGTAATCCAATGTGTACGGACGTTCGGGGTGTCTTGATAATTGTACTTTTTGCCACGGTGTAAGGTTCTCATGTATTTCTCTGCATTTGGCTTCGAGTTTTTCGTCCAGCTCTTTTATGATGTTTTCAGCGTCTATTCCACCATTTTCAGAAAGGTCTTTTGCAGACTGAATTTGATCAAGCACTTCTTTTAAGGGCTCTTCGAAGTCTAAAAATATCGTTTGTGTCGTGTGCATTGTGGTCTAATAATATAGAAGGCGCAATTTACATAAATTGTTTCCGAAACAGACTAATTCGGATTAATTATCACCTTCTGGCTTGCAAATAAAATACAAGTGTGATACAACTAAAAAGAATATTAGATATCCAAACTGCTACAAACGGATTTAGCCCAGCGTTAGTAGCTGCTACCGATGTAACCTTAGAAATAAAGAAAGATATCGCTCCTATAGCCAAGCCAAAAATAAGGTTAAGGCCTGTGCCATTTCTCTTTTTCTTGTAAGAAATACACACAGCAAGAATGATGAGTATGAAGATAGAAAATGGCGTGGCCGTTCTTGAATAAATTTCAACATCGGCCAGCTCAGTACTCCCAGCTCCCTTCTCTTTTTCTTCGTCGCGATGAACAATCAATTGGGGTGTTTCCATTCCACCAAAAGATTCGCTTCTTCTACCTAAGTCTGGCCCTGAAAAAGAAAATAGAGTGTCTAGTTTGTCTCCTGTTCTAATTAGTTCACCTTCGGTGCCTATTTCTCTAATGAAATAATCCCTGATTACCCAGTGGCCATTGGAGCTATCTCCTTCAGCAACTCGCGATTGTAAATCATAATATTTCACTTGCTTATCACCCTCAAGACGAAACTTTTTTAGAGAAAACCGAGTTGCTTCATTATTCTTAAAATTGAACACGGAAAAATAAACAATCGAACCTTCTTCAACTTCCAGGTATCGTTGGTTGATTGCACTATCAAAATTAGTGTGTGCGTTTTCAAATTCTAATTTTTTATAGTTTGATCTAGGAACTACAAAATGGCCCATATATAAGAGAAACAGCACCAATACACCCCCTGCAATCAGATAGGGTCTAAGGAATCGATTGAAGCTATGACCACCTGAAAGAATCGCAATGTTTTCTGAACGGCTAGCCATACGTGAACAAACCCAAATAGCAGATAGAAATATCAGAAAAGGACTGAGCAAATTAATAATCCACATCGCAAAGTGCTGCGTGTATTGAACCATTATTCCGGCTAGACTGACATCACTTCGAATAAAATCTTCTAATTTCTCCGACACGTCAAAAACGATGGCAATTATCGTGAAAATCAGAATGATAAAAACAAAAGTCCCAATGAACTTTTTAATGATATATAAGTCAATTAATTTCAATTAGAGTCGCGCTGAAAGTTTAGGAATCATTTCGTCTTTCCATACTTTAAACGTGTCATTTTCGATATGTTGCCTTGCTTCTTGAACTAGCCACAAGTAAAAAGATAAATTGTGAATACTTGCAATCTGTGCACCCAGCATTTCATTCGAATGAACTAAATGCCTTAGATAAGCTTTGCTATAAGCGGTGTCAACATAAGAATTCCCTTCAGGGTCCAATGGCGAAAAATCCTTAAACCATTTTTTGTTTCGAATGTTAATAATGCCATTTTTTGTAAAAAGCATGCCATTTCGTGCGTTTCTGGTTGGCATCACACAATCGAACATATCTACTCCTCTGTCAATTGCTTCCAATATATTTATAGGCGTTCCTACTCCCATTAAGTATCGGGGTTTGTCTTCTGGGAGAATGTCACAAACTAATTCTGTCATGGCGTATAGATCCTCGTCGGGTTCGCCCACCGATAATCCACCAATTGCGTTTCCATCTCTGTTTTGATCTGCAATAAATTCGGCAGATTTAATTCTGAGGTCTTTATAAACAGAGCCTTGTACTATGGGGAATAGACTTTGCTGATAACCATAAGAGCACGATGTTTTGTCAAATTGCTCAATGCATCGTTTTAGCCACCTGTGCGTCATGTCGAGCGATTGATCGGCATATTGATGTTCACACGGATAGGGGGTACACTCATCAAAAGCCATGATGATATCTGCTCCAATGGTTCGTTGTATATCCATTACTTTCTCAGGCGAAAACAAATGTTTAGAACCATCAATGTGAGAGGAGAATGTAACGCCTTCTTCTTTTATTTTTCTTGTATTAGAAAGAGAATATACTTGATAGCCCCCAGAATCCGTTAATATGGGCCTATCCCATCCATTAAATTGATGAATCCCGCCAGCTTCTGAGATAACATCCAAGCCTGGTCGTAAATACAAGTGGTACGTGTTTCCAAGAATGATTTCAGCATTAATATCAGCTTTTAGCTCTCTTTGATGGACAGCTTTTACTGTCCCGGCGGTACCGACAGGCATAAAAATTGGAGTTTCTATCTTCCCGTGATCGGTGAGAAGTGTTCCTCTTCTTGCTTTGCTTCCTTCCGATTTGTGATGAAGACTGAATTTCATACACCCACTGATGTTAATAATTAGGAGACGGACAAATATAGTATTAAATGGTTTACGGTAATTTTGATTTATTAAAGAAAATAGGAATGTTGTCAGATTATTTGGGGATAGATGTTGGTGTTTTGCTGTTGCTGGTCTTTATTGGTGCATTCAGTGTTCAACTGTTTTTCTTCTTGTTCTTTTTTATTAGACTGGTTTTTTATAAACAGCTAGATACGACAAACCACAATCTTCCTGTTTCGGTGATTATAGCGGCCAGAAATGAAGAAAAGAATTTAATTGCCAATTTGCCAAAGATTTTTGAACAAGATTATCCTGAATTTGAGGTAATAGTTGTTAACGATCGGTCTTGGGATGACACAGCAGATATTTTGAATGCCTTTAAGCAAAAATACGACAATTTACATGTGGTAAATATTGCTGAATCAGAGAATTATTCTCACAGCAAGAAATTTGCTTTAACACTAGGTATTAAAGGTGCGAAGTATGAAAATTTACTATTTACAGATGCCGATTGTCATCCTGTTTCCAACAAGTGGATTACCAGGATGAGCAGATCTTTCATGCGGAAATCACTCATTCTTGGATACAGCCCATACCAGAAGAAAAAAGGCCTTTTGAATAAATTGATACGATTTGATACCGTTCAAATAGGAATCCAGTATCTGTCATTTGCCTTGGCTGGGATTCCTTACATGGGAGTGGGTAGAAATATGTCCTACAATAAAGATTTATTTTTTAGTGTTGGTGGCTTTAAATCCCATTATCATGTGGCATCTGGCGACGATGATTTGTTTGTTAATGAGGTAGCAGACAATACAACGGTTAGCATTGTATTTGAACCAGATTCTCAAATGATTAGTTTGCCGGAATTAAATTACACAGATTGGTGTAATCAAAAACGTCGTCATTTTACTACTGCAAAATACTATCGTTCAAAGCACAAAGTACTCCTTAGTTTGTTTCCTGTAAGCTTTTTGCTTTTAGTAGCTGCTTTTATTCCATTACTATTTACTCAATATTGGTTGGTGGCGATTATTGGCATGGCTATTCGCGTATTGGTACAATTATTGATTTTAAATAAACCAATGAGAGCATTAGGTGGAAGTGATTTGGTTATATTCGCTCCATTAATTGAATTAGTCTTTTTGATAATTAATCCGGTTATATATTTTTCTAACTTCATAATAAAACCAACTAAATGGCATTAGGTGATCACCTTTCCGATAAAGCGAAGAAAGATTTTGCATTAGTTCAAAGGGCTGTGAATAACGGAGACCAGCAAGCTTATGCGGAGCTAATGGAGCGGTATCGCGATTCCATTTATTTCATGTTGCTCAAAATGGTCAATAATCGGGATGATGCAGATGATTTAACCATAGAAGCTTTCGGTAAGGCATTCAGTAGGTTGCATCAGTACACACCTAATTTTGCTTTTTCTACATGGCTTTTTAAAATAGCATCGAACAATTGCATCGATTTTATTCGAAAGAAAAAGAAATATGTAATGTCCATAGACAATCCAATTGGCGCAGGAGATGATGGTGATGGTGTGAAAATAGATATTCCTTCTTCTGATCGGGACCCAGAAGAAGAGGCCATTCGGGCACAAAAAGTCATGCTCATGCATGAAGTTGTAAAGCGGCTAAAGCCTCGTTACCGCGAGCTCATAGAACTAAGGTATTTCAAAGAACTTTCGTACGAGGAGATTTCTAAAGAATTAGAAATTCCTTTAGGAACTGTGAAGGCTCAACTTTTTCGGGCACGAGAGTTTCTATCTAATTTATTGAAACACCGGAAGGACAATATATAATCAAGTTAATTGAAAATCATTCATAAGTATTTTCCGGAATTATCTGAAAGGCAATGCAATCAGTTCATGCAGCTGAAAACCTTGTTTGTAGAATGGAATGCGCAAATCAATGTAATCAGCAGAAAAGACATAGACAACTTTTATGAGCGACACGTGTTGCACTCTTTATCTATATCAAAAATGCTCGAATTTAAATCTGGAACCTCCATTTTAGATGTAGGAACAGGAGGTGGATTACCGGGTATTCCATTGGCTATTCTTTTTCCTGAATGCCAATTTCATTTGGTGGATTCTATTGGTAAGAAAATTAAGGTTGTGAATGAAATAACCACTGCTCTTGGATTAACAAACGTAGCGGCAACGCATTGCCGAGCCGAGCAGGTAAGAGACAAATACGATTTTGTAGTAAGCCGAGCGGTTACGCGTATGTCTAAATTTTTACCGCTCGTTCAGCACAGTATAAAGCAAAAGAATCGAAATGTATTGCCCAATGGGGTATTGTATCTTAAAGGCGGCGATTTGCAACAAGAAATGCAAGAAATTAATGCTGATTACGATCTCTTAGAATTGCACACTATTTTTGATGAAGAATTTTTCGAAACAAAGAAAGTGGTTTATGTAAGAATTAACCTCCGTTAGCTCTCCTCAAACTGCAACGCGCTCAAGTTTTTGTAGACCCCATTTTCTTTTATAATGAGTTCTTCGTGTTTGCCTTCTTCAATGATTTGGCCATTTTCTAAAACTAATATTTTAGTTGCTTTTCGGACAGTAGACAATCGATGCGCAATAACAAATGTCGTTCTGCCAATCATGATTCGTTCCAATGCTTGTTGCACCAATGATTCTGAACCAGAATCCAACGAGCTTGTTGCTTCATCCAGGATTAAAATACTTGGATTTTTTAGGACAGCACGAGCAATAGCGATTCGTTGACGCTGACCACCTGACAATTGCACCCCACGATCACCTATTAATGTATTTAATTTTTCAGGAAATTTATCGATGAACTCCATCGCATTTGCCTTGGAAGCGGCATCTAGAATTTCATCTTCTGTTGCTTGAGGTTTACCATAAGCGATATTTTCTTTTATCGATCCACCAAAAAGGAGCACTTCTTGTGGTACTACAGCAATTTCGCTTCTTAAATCTTGCAAAGCATACTGGGTGGAGTTTAGTCCATCTATACTAATACTGCCTTCTGTTGGTTCATAAAAACGCAAGAGTAAAGCGGAAATAGTAGATTTTCCGGAGCCGCTTGAGCCAACAATGGCAATTTGTTCCCCGGATTTTGCAGAAAAAGAAACTCCTTTCAAAATGGTTAAATCCGGTCGGCTTTCATAAGCGAAATGTACCTTGTCGAAAGTAACATTTCCTGCAATTTTAGAGGAAGACGAACTTTGCTGATGACTAATGGCTATATCCTCAGATTTTTCTTCCAGAATTTCCATCAATCTTTCGGTGGCTCCGACAGCTTTTTGAATATTACCGAAGAGGCTAGATACGCCACCAAAAGAGGCTCCGATCATAACGGTGAGTAACAAAAATTTAAAAAATTCTGCTGACGTAATGCCTCCATTTTCCGGCCCCATTTGAACCATTCCCATTCCTTGCCAGATGACCCAAATCACAGAGCCGAACATGGCTAAAATGATAAAAGAAGCGAATAGCCCTCTCCAGACGGCGCTTTTAATAGAAAGTGTCTTTACTTCATCAATGGCTTTGGTGTAACGTAACGCTTCGAACCGCTCATTAACGAAGATTTTTACATTCTTGATTCCCGTTAGCGCATCAAGTATTAAACCATTGGAAACGGCAATTGCGTCTTGCGCTTTTCTCGAATAACTGCGGATGAACCTGCCAAAAAGTACAGCTGAGACAGCAATCACAGGTACAATTGAAAGCATAATCAACGATAACTTTGGAGAAATCAATGCAATCAATACGATACCGGCAAAAATAGTGAGTACTTGCCTTAAAAATTCTGCGATCGTAATCGTAAACGTTTCGCTGAGTTGGCTGATGTCTGCAGAAACATGGCTTTGTAGTTTACCTACTTTGTTTTTATCGTAGTAGCCCACAGATAAGGTTATGAGCTTTTCGAACGCGTCTTGTCTGATGTCTCTTAACGCATTTTCAGAAACTACTCCAAACAGATAAATCCTGAAAAATCCAAAAAGTGCTTGAACCACAAAAATGAGCATCAACATAATAAACAATGCATTGATATTATTGGTGTCTAATAGGTGGAAGGTTTCTTGCTGCTGCGCGGTGTCTGCTCCAAGTAAGTCGCCTAAAAAATTAGGAAAGAGTAAAGACGTTCCTGTTGAAATGAGCAAACATATTAGGCCAATGATATATGTGCCACGATACGGTTTTAGGTATTTAAAAATCTTTACAGATTTTTTCCAGCTCTCTTTTGAAATTTTAGTTCTTTCTTCACTTTTGCCAGTTTTATTTCTCTTTCTTTCCATTTCTGCGTGCAAAGTTAGCTTAATCTATGCAACAATTTCTTGCAATTTTTGTTTTATTTTGATTCTTCCGGAGATTGAATTTATGTGTTTTTAAATGGAAATATGTGCTTAACTACTCAAATATAGAGAGGTCGGATGAAAAAGTAATTGAGAAAAGTTTGTACAAGGTTTTTGTGGTTACATAAAAACGTCTATTTTTGCAGACCGATTTAGAAGAAAGATTGAAAGAATCGGATTTAAAAAGAATTAGATAATAGGAAGAGCGATGAGTAAAAGAACATTCCAACCTTCAAATAGAAAGAGAAAGAACAAGCACGGGTTCAGAGAAAGAATGTCTTCAAAGGCAGGAAGAAAAGTGCTTAGTGCAAGACGTCGAAAAGGAAGAAAGAAACTATCTGTTTCGTCTGAAGCTCGTCCGAAAAGATAATTACGATTTTTAATAGAATTGTTTTAAGCCTTGAGTAATCAAGGCTTTTTTTTTTGATATTTAGTTCGATATACAAAATGAGTATGTGATGACTGAAGACAGAGTATATATTCAAAAATCATCGATAGGTAGAAAATTTTTATTGTTTGCCTTTTCAATTGTTGTATGTCTGGTCTCGGAAGGTTCTATTTCATTTTACATGAAAAATGAATTCAAAAAAAGTGTATTGGTTTCCGAATCTCTAAGAGAGGGTTCAGAATTTTCTCAACGTACATTAAATGACCTGGACAACCTGTATATCATTATTGATCGTTTTTTATTAGATAAAGGTGGTGATAAGTATCAAGATGTAGTTTCAAAGGTTAATATTGCTCAAGGAGCTTTGAACATTAGAACAATTGAGCAGGAAAAATCCGTTGCAAAAGAATTACCCCAGTTTAATGAATACTTAAGTAACATTCTATTGCTTTTAAAGGAGGTTCAAACTTGGAACATTGGTGAGGAAAAAATGATGTCAGCTGCCTACATTGGGGAGAGAAGTAAATCAAAAGTTGCTTTGCATGACATCTTGGATAAATATCGAACTGATTTACAAAATTTACTTGGATCCCTTGCCAAAAGAATAGAAGCAAATACAGAACAAACTAATAAGCTTCAGACAAACTGGCTCATAGCTAATGTTATTATCGAAACCGTAGCAATAGGCTTATTCATTATTGTGACTATTTATTTGTATCGAGCTGTAATGATTCCTATCAGAGATTTGAAAATGAATACATTAAAACTGAGTCGAGGAGACCTCGATTTTAGCGATGTGAAGGTAGAGATTAAAAGAAACGATGAAATTGGGGCACTTTCGTATGCTTTTAATTTGATGGCTAAAGATTTGGGAAATGCAGTCCAAAAGAATCAAAAACTAGTAGTTACTGAAATAATTGCAGATCAGGAGAAGAAGAAATCTGATGAGCTGAAGCAATTAAATGATGACTTATTGGAGGCCGATAGGCGTATTCAAGAAACGGTTATGCAACTGGAGGCATCGTTGCAGAAAGAGAAAGAGCTTGGCGATATGAAGTCTCGTTTTGTGTCTATTGCATCTCATCAATTCCGAACACCGTTAGCTATCATTCAGTCTAATGCAGAATTAATAAAGATTATCATCAAAAATGAAAATCTTGAAGTGAGTGATCGCTTAAATACATCAACGGCAAGGATTGATAGTGAAATTTCTCGAATGACAAATTTGATGAACGAGGTCCTTATTTTCGGAAAAGTTTCGTCTGGTCAAATGGAGCTAAAACGAGATATGACAGATATTACAGAGCTCT
Organism: Crocinitomicaceae bacterium; assembly: GCA_018663635.1. GTDB lineage: Bacteria > Bacteroidota > Bacteroidia > Flavobacteriales_D > Parvicellaceae > UBA10066. The sequence goes on along the minus strand of JABJPZ010000006.1, from coordinate 4,961 downwards.
GTACAAAATTGGTTAATCGGTACAACGAAATTCAGCCAGATAGTAGAAAGATGGACGTTCGTTCAATTGGAAATTCAAGACAAGTATCGATTGATAAAGGCATGATGAGACACGCCATCGATAATTTGATTTCGAATGCGTTTAAATATTCTGCTGAAACGGCTCCTTTATTTGAGATCTCCTTTTTACCCAAAGAAATTAAAATATCTATCTCTGATGATGGCATCGGAATACCTGAAAGTGAAATGGAAAATTTATTTGAACCGTTTCATCGCGCCGAAAATGTAGGCGACATTACCGGCACAGGATTAGGCCTCTCCATCGTAAAAGAGTATGTAGAATTAAATGGTGGTACGATTTCAGTTATAAGTCGCGAAAATGAGGGAACAAAGTTTACGATAGCCCTTTATGATACTTTGAGTTGAGGTGAATCAAGTATTCTATTAATCGCTTTAAACGTCATGTTCTTACCGAACACTCCAAACTTTCAGGTGTTATACTTATAAATTAACAATTATGAGACAGTTGAAAATTGAACAAAGCATTACCAATCGGGAAGCAGAATCTTTGTCGAAGTACTTTACCGAATTGTCTACCATTGACATGATTGATGCGGATCAAGAAATTGAATTAACCCGACGTATTCGCAAAGGTGACGAGCAAGCACTTCAAGCATTAGTAAAGGCGAACTTGCGATTTGTTGTATCGGTAGCTAAAAAATACCAAAATTATGGCATCCCTTTAATTGATTTAATTGAGGAAGGAAATATAGGTTTGATAAGAGCGGCATACCGATTTGACGAAACCAGAGGGTTTAAATTTATTTCTTACGCCGTTTGGTGGATTCGACAGCACATCCAAAAAGCTATACAGGATAATGGCAAAATTGTGCGATTACCTAGTAACAAGCAGGGGCTTATGATGAAGATAAATAGAGTGTCTGCAGAATTCTTTCAGGAACATGCGCACAATCCTGACAAAGACCAATTGGCAGAGCTTTTAGGTGAAACGGAAAAAAACATTGAAGAAACATTGCGATCTGCATATACCGTTGCTGCGCTTGATGAACCAATTGGTGAAGATGGTCGTACTGAAAGGTCTGAGCAGTTTTCAGTTGAAGAGCATACCAATGTAGAAGATTTTGTTTTCGAATCTTCCATTACAGACGAGGTAAATCGGCTTTTAGACAAGTTAAAACCTAATGAGCAAGCAATTGTTAAGAGCGTTTTTGGATTGCGTGGTGAAACCAGAATCAGTATGCACGAGGTGGCAAGAAGAATGGGGATTTCTGTAGAGCGAGTACGGCAGTTAAAAAACAAAGCCCTGGCTCGATTAAGGTCTTTTCATCCAAACTATATGAGAGATTATATCTCTTACCATTAGCGGTCGAGTTCAATAAAAAGTTTGATTTTCTGAAGCCATTTTTCGTAAAATTGGGCTACACCTGTATCGGTCTTCTAGATAGGTGTTGTAAAGTAGGTCCATTGCTTTTACGCAATTGTCGATTCCTTTTTCATCAGCCCAGGCCAGTAACCCTTTGGGATAATTCACGCCTTTGGTCATGGCCAGGTCTATGTCTCTTTTAGATGCAATATTGAAGTAAAGGGCATCCGCAGCTTCGTTGATTAACATAACCAGAATACGCCATAAAATATCTTCTCCAAGCGCGTGGTCTTTATTGGGCTGAGGTTGTTCAATACCCTCGGAATAGTTGTAATAACCGCGCCCTGTTTTTCTGCCTAACCATCCAGCTTCAGAATGACGCTTTTGCGTAAATGAAGGCTTGTATCGGGGGTCAAAGTAGAACGCAGCAAAAACCGTTTCTGTAACCGTATAGTTGATGTCGTTACCAATAAAATCCATTAGTGTAAATGGTCCCATTCTAAATCCCCCAAGCGAGGTCATGGCCCAGTCAATGGTGGCAAAATCGGCTATTCCTTCTTCGTATATGCGTAATGCTTCTCCGTAAAACGGGCGAGCTACTCTGTTAACGATAAATCCTGGAGTATCTTTTGCCATTACCGTTACTTTTTTCCAGCTGTTAATGAGCTCTCTCGCAAGAAGTGTATTGGCATCAGTGGTCTGTATTGCGGGTATAATTTCTACCAGCGGCATGAGTGGTGCAGGGTTAAAGAAGTGAATACCAATTACGCGTTCTGCATTTTTGCAGGATGCGGCAATTGCAGCAACAGATAGGGAAGAGGTATTGGTAGCCAGAATGGTGTTGGCACCACAAATTTCTTCTAAACTTGAAAATACAAACTGCTTAATCTCCAGATTCTCAACAATGGCTTCGATTACAATACCGCAATCGGCAAAAGCTTCCATGGCATTGGCATAGGCAATTCGATTTTGAATCTCATTTGCCTCGGTTTCACTTAATCTACCTTTTTCCACAAGTCGAGCCATTATTTTTGCCAACTTTTCTTTGGATAAATCAAGTGCTTCTGTTTTGGTGTCAAACAAAATTACATTGTGTCCGGCTTGTGCCGCAACCTGTGCAATTCCGGATCCCATGGATCCCGCACCTAGAATACCTACGTGTATCATTTTCCTGTATAATTTGGTTTTCTTTTTTCTAAAAATGCCTGAACGCCTTCTTTGTGGTCGCTGCTGGCACTTGCTTCGTCTTGAAGATTCCGTTCTACATTGAGCTGGTCTTCTAAAGAGTTAAACATGGATTGATTCAGTGCTCTTTTGGTAAGACCAATTCCAATGGTTGGTCTTTTCGCCAGCTTCATTGCGCAGGCCATTGCTGCTTCTTGCAATTCTGCATTGGGTACTACTTCATATATCATCCCTAACTGTTTGGCTTCTTGGGCAGAAACTTTATTGGCTAGAAACATTTGAGCGGTTGCCCGTTGCATTCCGATAAGTCGGGGTAAAAAGAAAGTTCCGCCGCTGTCTGGTACTAAACCAATATTGCTAAAAGATTGAATAAATGAGGCCGACTCGCCTGCAAAAGTGATGTCAAAAGACAATGCAATATTGGCTCCTGCTCCTGCTGCAACGCCATTAATTGCGCCGATTACGGGTTTTTCAATGTTTCTGATTCTTTTAATGAGAGGCGAGTAGGTATGGTCAACAATTTCACTAATAGACGGAGCACCGTCTTCCATTGCTTCTTCCAGGTCTTGTCCTGCACAAAAACCTCTACCGTTCGCCGTAAAAACAATGGCTCGGATGGCTTCATTTTTTTCACATTCATCCAGGGCATGATGGGCTTCTTTTGCCATAGGATAATTAAAACTATTTAAAACGTCTTGTCTGTTCAGCCGGATGATTCCCACCCCGTTTTGAGTTTCGAACTCGATGTTTTCGTACTGCATTCCCTTAATTTAGGCCTTAAAGATAAAAAGCCCTTCGTAATTCATCAGAAAAAATCTCATTCTCTTCTTTTGGTAGCGGAAATAACAGCATAACTTTTGTTCCAATACCTTCTTTACTTTCTATTTCGACTTGGCCTTTTAGATTGGTCAATATGTTATGTACGATACTGAGTCCGAGGCCCGTGCCTTGAATTTCTACTGCATTGGATGCCCTAAAGAAGGGTTGAAATAAAGAAGTTTGTTCTTTTTCGGGAATGCCAATTCCATCATCAATAATATGAATACCTATATTTTTTTGATTAAAAAACAGGTGTAAAATGGGATTACTATTTTTTGAAAACTTAAATGCATTAGAAGCCAGGTTTAAGATAGCTTGCTCGAACAATTGAACGTCTGTTTTTAGCATTATAGGGTTACCAGAAATATGAATATCTAAGGATCGTTTGCTAGAAATAGATTTAACCTTGAGTGCAATTTGCTTACAGGTAGCTACTAAATCTATCGGCACAAGCTTCGATTCTATTTTGCCCGAATTGATTTTGTCAATCATCAATACTTGATCCATTAGCATAGACATGTTGTCGATTTCATTTTTAACGCGATCAAAATAGATGGCAAAATTAGATTTTTCGTCGGGCATCTTTTTAGCAATCTGCATGCACATCAGCTCTACATTACTTTGAATAATGGAAAGCGGAGTTCTAAATTGATGCGAGGCGGTTGCTATAAATTGAGATTTTACTTCGTTCAGTTCTTTTTCTTTTGCCAGTGCTTTTTGCAGAGACTGTTCTTTTACTTTTTCTAAGGTAATGTCTGCGTGCAGCCCAATGGAACCCACGACTTCACCTTTTACATCGTATATAGGCGAACCACTTATGCGCAACCAAGCTTTATCACCAGATTTTCGAATAATTTCTACTTCGTACGATTCAGAAATTCCATAGGCCCGTGCTTGCACTTTTTCATCCATGGTGGATTTTATGGTTTTTGCCACTAATATTTCTGCGGCTACTTTGCCCATGAGCTCTCTTTTAGCGTAACCCGTAATGGCACAGAAACGATAATTAACAAAGATGACGCGTTCTTCATTATCTACAAGCATAACGCCATCATTCATCATTTCGATGAGGCCAATATAAAGCCGGACATCATTGGTGCCAGTTAGCTTTATTAGAGCATCCGATATAGAATCTACGTTTTGACTTTTGAGCATACTTTATGCATGAAAAACAAAAATCGTTTAAAAGTGTGCTTAAAGATGTGAAGCACTTGATTTTGACTAAAAACCGTAAAGAATTGACCAAATATTAATAATCATAAAAAATCAATGGTATAAATTGGGTTCGTAATGCAGCATCAAGGACAAAAAAAAGCCCACTCGAAAGTGGGCTTTTACTTTTCATAAAATCCTGTAGTTACCGAATGTTTGGTTCGGCTACGGTTGCTTTTTTCACGTTTCGGGCATCGTTGCCTTCTGCTTCAAAAGTTATTTTGGTATTCAGCTCCAGCGGTGTGTCAGACACATCCTGCGGGGTTTGAAATACAAATTCTGCACCGTTGTTGGTGCCGTCGTTCTCGCGCACAATTCCTGCGCCTCTTCTGGTTCCATCATTCGTCGGTGGAAACATGCTT
>JABJPZ010000104.1 GCA_018663635.1 Crocinitomicaceae bacterium | reverse complement strand
TTGCTTGCAGGAATCGAAACATCCAAATTTAAGTTTGCTTATTCCTACGATGTTACAACATCTGGAATATTACAACAGTCTATGGGATCACACGAGCTTTCTTACAGCATATTTATCCCATGTAGCAACAAGAAAAAGAAATTCAGAACACTGCACTGTCCTGTGTTCTAAAAGAAGTTAGTAGTATAACGTTTAGTGAATGCCAGGTGGTGCTGGTAGTTAGGTTAAAAAAAGGGAGAAGCGTATGCTTCTCCCTTTTTTAGTGAGGATAATCTAGTATACAAGTCTAAAGAGTAAATTATTGGATTTGTTTTTGTTGTATTTCTCTTAGCTCGCGTTTAAGGCTTGTAATGACAATTTCTCTATTAACCATTAGGTCATTCATTTTTTCTAATTCAATAATTCTCAGAGCTAATTTGTCTTCCGCATTTTTATATTTGAGTAATAGTTTTTGCCTTGCGATGGCGAGCCTTAGAGCTCTACCTAGCGATTCTGAATCGCAATTATCCGCAATAAGATAGTCCTGAACACCAATCTCCATTAATTCGGTTTCTTTGGATACATCGATATCATTGGCAACAATTACAATTGGAACAGCTGAAATGTGTTCTTGTACTAGTTTAACACCTGCACTTTCCATACTATCTGGAAGATCCAAGGCTAATAAAACAATATCTATAGGTTGTAAGGAAAGCACACCCAGCCCATCAACCAATCGATGAGCAGTTTGAATATTCCATTGAACTGACGATGATACATCAAGATATTGCTTAATCAATTCAATACGATTAAGATCTTCTTCAATAATCAATATGTTCAATTTCACTTTGGACATAATAATAACCTATTCTGATTATTCTTTCAAGTGCGATTGCGGATTAAGCAAAAGGACACAAGCTATTCTTTTAAATTTAAACTAAAACAACCATTTATAGTATAAGGGCAATCAAAAAAGATTGCCCCTAACTATTGCAAAGAGTTGTGGTTATAATTAGATCAGGTTGCTATGAACTACAAATCATTAATTTATGATTCTGTTCATGTAACGTGAGCTACAGTATAATAATACGTCCGTTTCTTTTGATTTGATTGTCATATTTACTTTTCGGTACTGTTCACTTTCCGAACGTAAATAGCTGATTTCCTATATGGGTGTTCTTGAATTTAGAATTTCGCTAAAATAGAAAGCCAGTTCCATAAAACAGCCCCCAGCTATTTACACCAAAAGAATAGCTTGTTCCTAAATACATAACGAAATTATTGTTTTTAACTAACCTGATTCTACCATTTAATAATGGTACAATTCTGAACCGGTTACGTTTTGAAATAAGCAAATTGGAAAGCGCTCCCATTTCCCATTCTGCAACAGATGCCTTAGAAATAGGCACTTGTATGCATTTATATTGCAGACCAAAACCACCTGTGGCATTGGCTTTTTCATTTACAAGAACTGAGTCAATAAAAAATTGTTTGCTCTCCGTTGGAAGATTAACATATAGAGGGATTCTTAATTTTTTTTGCGGACGAAATTCTGCAAAAAACAAAATGGAGTTAGTGGGTATAATAATTGATTCTTTTTGAGCTATTCCTTCTAATTTTTCATCTGGTATAAAAAGTATACTTTGGCCAAAACTCAATTCAAATTTATTATTTACTGATTCAGCACTGTCAGCTTGACCGAAGAAAGCTGAGGAATAAAAACAAAGCGCAATTAATAGAAAGTAGATGTGTTTCATGGAATTAGCATTAATTGACACTTAGCAGTGTATCAAGATATAACAAATATCTTTTATGCTGGAGTTTAAACAGCATTTCTATTTTTGTGGTAAGAATGATAAGTCAAGAGACCTTACAAAAATATTTAGATGGAGATGCTACAGCAGAAGAAAGAGGTAGTGTTGATAATTGGAGGGGGCAATCACTTCAAAATGAATTGCAATTTCAAAAATTTGAATCATATTACTTAACTGGAGTATTGCCTGAGAATGAAGCTGAGCCAATAGGGCAAATAAAGTTCTGGAAGAAACGTTATTTATGGTTTTTCATAGGCGTTTTGATTATTTCATATTGCATTGCAATAATATCTTCTTCTCAACGCGTATTTTTAAATAAGGTAGGAGGAAAGGATACCTCAATACTAATCAAAGGTATTGGCACCATTCGGCTTAATGAGGGCAGTGTTCTGACCTATCCCGAAGTATTTGACGGCAATTATAATAAAGTTTTTATTAAGGGTGATGCCTATTTTTATCTTTTCGAGGAATGTGAATCTTTTGTTATTGAGAACTTAGATTCGAGAGTTAAAGTAATTGAATTTCCATCTGAATTTTCAATCACTTCTTTCGGCAGGGATTCTGTTCAGTTAGTCGTAGATGAAGGTGAAGTATTGTGGGATTGTGACAGTGATTTAACCCATTTAAAATCAGGGATGTCAGTAATTTGGAACATCAAAATAAATCAATTCGATGAAGATTTCAATTATTATTCAAAAAAATCAAAAAAATGACAAAAAACCGCTTAAAATCAACTTTTTTTGATAAAATGGCTTATTAAATCGTTTTTTTTGTGAATTTATAAATAGAATAATTCATTGAAATTTGCAGTTTGTTATTTTTGATAAAATGACCTGATTATGATGGAAAAGAGTTGAAAAGTTGCATTATTTGTGAAAATAAAGGATTTTTTGGCCGAAATATTCATTTTTTAATAGTTCGAAAATATAAATGCCATTGTTTAAGAATGAAAGATCTTTTGACCAATATTCCTGGTTCACGTGGGAGGTAAAAACTAAACGTCCTTGTAACGTATAGATTCTGACCAATCCATCTACAACATTATTTAGATGCACGTTTAGCAAGCCATTGCATGGATTGGGAAAGATTAAGAAATTAAACGGCTTTATTTGTGAATCGAGAGTCAAGGTATTAATGGAAATACAATTGGAAGTATCTGTGCAGCCATTTTCATAGAGAATTACGGCGTAATTTCCATTTAAAGGAGGTTCAAAAAGTTGTGCCGTAGCCCCTGCAATCGAAAGCATTGAGGAGTCGCAATTAATCCATTGATATTCAGCGTTGCCATTGTCTGCTAACAAAGTATTTCCACTTTGAGTAATAGTGCTCGAAGGAAGTGAATTGACGATTATTGCTACCGTATCATAATTCATACACCCGTTAAGCCCTGTACCACTTAAAACATACGAAGTCATACCAGGCAATGGTGTAAAATAATCGCCGTCAATTACACTATTATTCCAGAGATATGAAAGACCACCACCACCTTGTAATATTGCTGAGTCACCGGTGCATAAAATTTGATCGTTGCCTGCAAAGATATCTGGTAATTCAATTAGGTCAAGTGTGTCGGTTATCCACACAATACATCCATTGCTATCAGCTAAGTTGTACGTAATTAAATGTTGCCCTAGGCCTGCGGTGATTGTATTGCACGTATAAGAAATACCATCGGAATTGTCTACAATTGACGAGCCACTATATACGCCTCCATAAGGTGTTACACCACCGCTTATCACAATTTCTGAAGAATCCATGCAGTTGCTGTATCGCCCACTTCCTGATAGTACTGGCGCAGAAAATACTTCAATCGATACCGAATCAAGTACAGTACAGCTATTGCTATCCATGTACTCATAATAAATTAGATGATTTCCAGAACCTGAGAAACCAGGATCAAAGCTATAACTCAAACCGTTGCCATCATCCGATACACCGAGACCAGAAAAAACACCGCCTAATGGATTCGACCCTGCTAATCCAGTCTGATTATTAAGGTTATCGCAGAAATCACCCGGATCGACAATAGAAACTGCTGGCAGACTATATATGTTAAAGCTATTTTGCATAAAGGAAGAACAACCATTGCTATCTGTAAACTCATAAGTAATTACATGAGTTCCTATACCGGCGTTATTTGGATCAATATTATAAGTGCTTCCATTGCCATCATCAACGCAGCCTGGACCAGAATATATACCGCCTAAAGGAAGGCCTCCGCTTATATTAGAGTTGAGCTCTTCATTGATACATAAACTGGGAGGTACACTAAGACTAACAGAGGGTAGCGGGTTAACAATTATACTTATTGAATTGCAACTCAATGTTGTTTCATTGATACAACCTGTGCCATCTTCTCCACGGATGTAATAAGTTGTATTATTGGTAGGATTTACATCGAAAATACCTGAAGCGTTACTGGCTATTGGCGAGATGCCACAACCGTCTTCATATAAGTACCAAACAGTAGCATCGTTTAATAATCCTGAGACACTGAGATTAGTAGAATCACCTCTACAAATTTCAAGAGATGATGTATTTATAGAAGTGATGACCGCGGGGGTGCAAGGCACAATTGCTTCCACTAATATATCATCGAACATCATTTCTTCATCGTCTCCCCAGGACCCCATTCTAATTCTTAGCTCCATCGAAGATCCTGAAACACTGAAAGAATGTTCTAAATTTTGTGCGTTTTGATTGATATTAATATCATCTCCGGTTTCTGTTACTCCATTATTATCTGCATCAAACCAGAATTTACCTGAAGCGGAACCTTCTAATTTATGTGCCTGATACCAGGCTCCAGTTCCATTAAGGCGATAATCGACGTCTATAAAATCCGATGTCTCATAGATACTTCCATCTGATCCACTTCCGGCCGCAAATTTAATTTGAATAGAAATATCGGTATATCCGGCAATACTAAAAGAATTGGTTTGAATGTATGGTTCACCAAAGAACCCTGCATCATCTGTATCCTCTATAGCAATAACATTACCCGTAAATCCAGAAATAGTATTTCCAACCGGAACACTATTAGGTGCAGCACGAACAATATAGTTGTCGGATGTTTGATTAAAGGGAACTGCGGCGGGCATCCCATCGAACAAGGTGTAAGTGTCAAAGTCAGAACCTTCAAAATCCTGGTAATACAAAGAAACTTGTGCGTTGGTAGTTATAACGAAAATCAAACTGTTGAGAAGAAAAATCAAAGTGTAGTTCATGTGGGGGCTTATTGGTACATAAAATACGAATAGAAAATCAAATTAATGAATGCTTAATGATGAATCTTTAAAAATTGTTGTTAGATAGAGCTCCAATCTGGATAATCAGTGCAACAGTGCTTGCAAAAGAGCTTTCTTAAAAACGAGGTGAAAAGCCATTTATGATCACAAACAATAATCTGTGATGATTTGCGACATTCGGCTGGGTCGACGTCTTAAGACCTTCTTTGTTTATTTTTTTTTCGGTTCGCAAAAAACTCCTGCTTTCTTCTTTGTTTTTCCTTATTCCATTCCTTTCTTTCAGCATTAGTCATGGGTTTTTCGGTCTGAGGAAACGGATGATTATCTATTATTTTAAGTGTAGATTTAATTAATTTTTCAATTTCTTTTACGTGGATATTTTCTTCAGGTTCACAGATCGAAATAGCTGTTCCACTTTCGCCTGCTCTGCCTGAACGACCTATTCGATGTACATACGTTTCGGCCATGTCGGGCATGTCGTAATTAATTACATATTTTAATTTGTCAATATCGATTCCTCTAGCTGCAATATCAGTAGCAACTAATACCCGAATTGTACCATTTTTAAATGATTTTAAGGCCTTTTGTCTTTGATTTTGAGCTTTGTCTCCATGAATGGCAGCTGCATTTATTTGTTTCTTTTTCAAATTTCGAGTAATCTTATCTGCTCCATGCTTCGTTTTTGAAAAGACCAAAACTTGTTCAATTTCACTATTTCTAAGGATGTGATTTAAAAGATCTTTTTTTGTGCTCTTATTAGTAAAATATATAAGCTGTTTGAGCGTAGCTGGTGCCGATGAAACAACACTGGTTTCTACCTTTTTAGGTGAATTCAGGATTTTTCTTGATAATTTCAAAATATTATCAGGCATTGTTGCCGAGAAAAATAAAGATTGACGACGCACGGGTAGTAGCTTAATTAATTTTGTAATGTCATTTATGAAACCCATATCAAGCATTCGATCTGCTTCATCTAAAACAAATATTTCTACTTGGTTTAATTTTACGTGTCCTTGATTCTGTAGGTCTAATAACCTGCCTGGGGTAGCAACCAGAATATGAATACCGCTCTTAATTTGATTTACCTGTTTACCTTGTTTAACGCCACCATAAATAACGGCATGTTTTATCGGTGTGTATTTTGCATATTCCGCTATGTTCTCATTAATTTGAATAGCAAGCTCACGCGTTGGAGTAACAATTAAGGCTTGAATCCTTATTTTGCTTTCTTGATTTTTATTTGATGCTTGAATCAATTGAATTATCGGAATTGAAAACGCCGCTGTTTTACCAGTTCCTGTTTGTGCACAACCTAGTAAATCATGCTTCTCAAGGACTAATGGAATTGCTTTTGCTTGAATGGGTGTAGGTGAGGTGTAATTCTTGTCGGCTAGAGCTCTGAGTATATTCGGAGCAATTGAGAGTTGATTAAAATTCATCTAAAGAGATTAAAGTTGAGGTACAAAAAAAGCCTCTCATTAATGAAAGGCTTTTAACAGTGTTTTCGTTTAGGTTTAACTAACCTTTACATTTACTGCGTTTAGCCCTTTTTGACCTTCTTCAACGTCATAGCTTACTTTGTCTCCTTCATTAATTTCGTCAATTAGTCCGTTCATATGAACAAACACGTCTTTACCACCTTCATCAGGTGTAATAAATCCATATCCTTTTGAATTGTTGAAGAATTTTACTGTACCGTTACTCATGATTAAAAATTAAAATGAATCACAAAAGTAACATTTCTACGCAAACAGTTAACAAAGATTGCTTTTTTCGTGGCCGTTTTTATCTGAAAATAATTTTTTAAAGGTCTTTATGTGCTCAAAAAAGGATTTGAGACAGGTGTTTTTTGATTTAAAATGTTAAATAGAATTTTTTCTAATGATGTAGAAAAATCCATTAGATTGACGTAAGCACTCCAATTTGAAATACAATGTGGATGCTTCTTTAGCCTCACGTTTGTTCATTTTTCGTTTGTATCTCAAACCCAAATAGGCCAGTCTCGATTTAAATCTGAATAATGACCGAATCATAAAGGCAATGAACTTGCGCATCAGTTTAAACGGAATAGGATAAAACAATACCCGCATGTGGTAGTCGATTCCAAATGCGCTGCCTCCTGCTATTTTTTCAAGTTTCATATCATTAATCTTAGCATAATGTTCAAGTGCCTTGAACGATAAATGGGAATACGAAATTTCATGAAAGCACTCCATAAATGCAACGTAACCAATAAAGATACCTTGAGGCTTTAATACTCTAGCAACTTCAGAGAATGCTTTACCAACATCAGGAATGTGCTCAAGTACGGCATCCATTATAGCCACATCAAATAAATCATCTTCAAATGGAAGATCTTCAGCATCACCAACAACTGTATTTGCTCCACCTTAGAATGGTTCAACTCCAGTCCATTGACCACCAACAGATTCTACAATAGATTGATTTCTGCCATAACCGCATCCAATATCAACAACATTTTTTTCCTTAACTAAGTCAACTAAATTATATAGAGGTCGATTAATAACAATTTCGCAATCCGGCGCTTGATCTGTCATTTTTAGTTTGCGCACACCTTGTCCTTTTGCGGGCTTATCTCTGTTAATAGAGGTCTGTTTTTGACTGGTTTGTCCTTCCAATTTGCTAATTTTTTGTAATAATAGGGGTTATTATTTACATGGTTAAATTATCCGAAAAGCAGTTTTCCTGGTAATTATTTTCGGTGAATATAAAGTGATTTATTTCTTAAACACTTTTATACTTCCCTTTACTTTTACGTATACGACAAGACACTACTTTATACTCTGGACATAGCGCTTCGGTATCTGTTACATCAGATGTAATGATGTTTAGCATTACTTCCGGAAAGTGAAAAGTTGAGCTCAAAATACCAGGTTTCACTTCGTTGGTAACGAAAGATTTAATATCTACTTTTCCTCTCGGAGACTCTACACAAACCATATCTCCGTCTTCAATGTGATTATCTTTAGCATCATTCGGATGAATCAGGAGCACATCTTCAGTTAATAATTCAACATTTCCTGTTCTTCTGGTCATTGCACCACAATTATAGTGTTCTAATTCTCGATTAGTTGTAATGATATACGGATAATCTTTGCCGTGCTCTTCGATTTCTGGTGATTCTTTAAAATCAAAATAATAAAGTTTGCCTTTACCTCTTTTGAATTCTTCTATGTGAATCATTTTGCTGTCTGTGCCGTCTTTTGCGACTGGCCATTGTTTGCCGTTTTCTCCTAGGTTGTTCCAGGTAACACCGGCAAAAAAGGGCACTATTTGAGATATTTCTTCTAAAACACCATCAGGCGTATAATCAGGTTGCTGATAACCCATTCGATTCATAATATCGACTATAATCTGTCCGTCAGACTTCGTTCCTTCTAATGGTTCTACAACTTGTTGAACTTTTTGAATTCGACGTTCACCATTAGTAAAAGTTCCACTTTTTTCTAGAAAAGATGCTCCGGGTAATAAAACATCAGCCATTTTAGCAGTTTCAGTCATGAATAATTCTTGAACAACAAGCATATCTAGGCTAGATAGCGCTTTCATTACTTTGTTCGTATTAGGATCTGTCTGCACGACATCTTCGCCAATAATCCACATTGATTTTAGATCACCGTTTATAGCAGCATTAAACATCTCTGGAATTTTATAGCCAATGTGCTGAGGAACTTTGGTGCCGTAGAAGGTATTGTATCTTTCATTCATTGCGGGGTCTGTAACATCATGATATCCTGCTCCCTGATGCGGCTGTGCTCCCATATCTGCTGCGCCTTGAACATTATTTTGTCCACGTAATGGGTTAACTCCGGCTCCTTTTTTACCAATATTACCTGTAATCATTGCTAAATCGGCTAATTGCATTACTGTGAAAGTTCCTTGAGATTGCTCAGTAACACCGAGTCCATGAAATTCCATTGCCGCATTTGCTGTGGCGTAAGCAATTGCTGCGGCTTTCACCTTTTCTTTTTCAACTCCCGTTATTTGCTCCATCTCATCAACATCTAGTGCAAGAATCTTTTCTTTCAGCATTTCGTGATCTTCACAGCGTTTATCAAGGAATTCTTTATCTTCTAAACCGGCACTGAAAATGTAGTACATCATCATATTTAACAATGCAACATTTGTTCCTGGTCTTAACTGCAGATGATGTTGTGCATATTTAGCCAATTCAATTCGTCTTGGATCAATCACAATCAAAGTGGCACCTTTCATTGCAGTTTGCTTGATACGAGCTCCGGTAACTGGATGCGCATCTGTTGGATTTGCGCCACAAATTAAAATACAATCGGTGTAATCTAGGTCTTCTATTGAGTTCGTTGCTGCACCTGTTCCAAAAGTTCGTTGCATACCCAACGCTGTAGGAGAGTGGCATACCCTTGCGCAACAGTCGATGTTGTTGGTGCCAATAACTGCTCTCATAAACTTTTGCATGAGGTAATTTTCTTCATTCGGTGTTCTAGCTGAAGAAATTCCAGCAATGGCATCTGGACCATGTTCTGTCTTTATACTCGTAAATTTTTGAGCTAAATGATTATAAACTTCTTCCCAGCTTACTTCTTCCAGCTTACCATTCTTTTTAATCATTGGACTTTTTAAGCGGTCTGGATGATTATAGAATTTGAAGGCATACCTGCCTTTTAAACAGGTATGGCCCTTATTGGCTTCCGCTTCATAAGGTGCCTGAATGCTGAGAATTTCGCCATTCCTAGAGGACACTTCAAGATTGCAACCAACTCCGCAATACGTGCAAATGGTTCTTGTTTTTTCTGCTGATGTAACCGCTTTTGATTGGAATACATCGGAAATAGCAGACGTTGGACAAGCTTGTGCGCAGGCTCCACATGAAACGCAATCAGAATCCATAAAAGAATCATCTAGCCCTTTAATAATTTTTGAATCAAACCCCCTGCCAGACATGCTAAGAATAAATTCTCCTTGTACTTCATCACAAGCTCTAACGCATCGATAGCAATTGATACACTTAGATAAATCTGATGTCATGTATGGATGACTCTTGTCTTTTTCGTAATGCAAATGATTGTCTCCATCCGGATACCGAACATCTCTTATTCCTACTTGAGCGGCAACATCTTGTAATTCACAATTTCCGTTTACCTCGCAGGTTAAGCAATCCAATGGGTGGTCTGTTAGAACTAGCTCAATGATGTTTTTACGTAGCCGGTGAATATTGTCTGTATCAGTATATATATAGCTGTCTGCAGCTACTGGTGTATGGCAAGATGCAAGTGTTTTTGTTTTTCCGCCAGCCTCCATAGCGACATCCACACTGCAAACTCTACAAGCGCCAAAAGGATCTAGATTGGGCGCGTCACAAAGGGTGGGTATCGTTTGGTCACTTATGTGTCTTTTTACAAAAGACAAAATAGTATCGCCCGTATTTATTTCATAGGGTCGATCGTTGATGTATGCTGTTTTACTCATCGCTTTTATCTTTAATATTCAGGCATTACTTAATTTGCGAAATAATCAGAAAGTTCGTCATCAAAATAGGTCAAAGTGTTTTTTATCGGGAGTGGTATACCGCCTCCATGGGCACACAGGGAACCAACTTCTAATGTATGCAAGAGGTCTTCCAGTAAGTAACGATCAATTTTATGTTCACCAGTAATTGCTTTCGTCATTAGTTCTTGTCCACGCTTTGTTCCCAGTCGACACGGAAAACACTTGCCACAACTTTCATACGAAGCAAAATCAAAAAGGTGCTCCAAGTATTCAATCATTGGAAAAGTTTGAGGGATAGAAACTACCGACGCATGCCCCAAGAGGAAGCCATTCGTAGCAAATGACTCAAAATCTATTGTGAGATCACCAAATTTTTCTTTAGGAACAATACCACCTAATGGCCCTCCAATATGCAATGCTTTAACCGGTT
>JABJPZ010000103.1 GCA_018663635.1 Crocinitomicaceae bacterium | reverse complement strand
CGCCGTTATTGGTCTTACTTGATTTTTGCCAGATATCGATGTAGCATTAATATAATAAAAAACCTTTGTGCCGGCACTTTGAGCAGGAATGTCAGCTGACCAATTATCTACAGAAGTATTAATCATAGGTACGGGAACGTAAGTTCCAGTCATCCCAACTTTGTAAAATAAGGTTGCGCTAGCTATTCCAGATCGATGCATAATTAAAGCGTCAACGTTATATGGATTAACGACATCGGCAGTATTAGGTAGTTCCTGATGAGAAATCAATAATGGGTCGTCTACTCCAATAGCCTTAGTAATGCAGTGAATTGCACCACCCGAACCAATTATGTTTGCACCTGAATTGTCACAATCGATTCCAACTACATCATAACCAGGCATTGCTTCTCTGAGAATTCTCAAGCCGATGGTGTCGTACTCCTCTCTATACGTAGGAACCAGAACTTTTTTATTTACAATAAGGTTATTGGCATAGGTTCTATACGAGGCTCCTCCCCATGATCCGGTTGGATAACCACCAGATGTGCTGGGAACCATGGGAATCCTGATAATTTTGTAAGGAGTTCCATAAACAGATGTAAAGTTGTCTTGTATATACTGTATGTTCATTTCTATTTGGGGTCCATCGGAAACAGAAGTTGGGAATTCACCAATAACAAGCGTTTCTTCGTCAATCAATTTCATATGCATGTCAATGTGATGAATATCATCATATGGCAGAACGGTCATTTTTACATAGGTATCAATCCCCATCCAATCTTCCATTAGTTGATCTACTTCTGCAGGTGTTTTTACTGTTAAGTTGAAAGCGCCTGAAGCACTGTTTTCATAATCCACCAGTTCCGAAGAAAAAGCAGTACCAAATCCATCCGCCATAAAGTTGCCACCCGTATGAACAAGGTCAGTGCCTGCTTGGGACATCTCATAGACAGGAATGTTTTTAAAACTGCCTATTGCATCAGGGGCAGCATTGTCATCAGGTCGACTTCTGTTATAAATCCAATCAACCAGAATAAGAGAATCTACAAAGTCTTTGTAAACGGTATTCCCTCCATAATCTCTCATCCAAATGGAATTAAAATCATCGACTACAAAAGTCACATTAGTCAGCGACACACCATAGCCTATCAACTCACTTTGCGCTGATGCAGCGTTGGAACAGAGAATAATGACCTCGCATTCAGTTTGCGCTTCAGCAACTATCTGGGCTAAAATACTTTTATAGCTTGTCCATGTAATACATATTGCCTGCACCTCTTCCCATTCAGCCATTGTTCTAAGGTTTCCTAGCGGCTGTGTTGTAATTACCGATTTTAATTCATTATTGTAAGTACTTTTATAATCATTAATGGCGGATTTGGTTAACTCATTCGGCGTAGCTTGAATTGGGACGATGTGTTGACCCAACATTCCGAAACTGAGTAAAATTAGAGACGGAATTAAAAAAAGTAATTTCATACGGTAAATAAATTTGATGCATGTTAAAATTACACTTTAATCATAAAATAAGGATGTTTGAATTTTACGAAATGTAATTGCGATTAATTGAATACTTTTGAAACATTCTACGATTTATGAAAAAATTCCTTCTTTTCATTTTATTAATCATTTCGTTGAATTGCTCTTCACAAAACGCAATTGGCAATTGCTCAGGAAGAATTGAAGCCAAGGAAATGCCTTATGCACAAATAATTGGTGAAACGGAAAATGAACACGTTCTGGTGCTCATTCATTCTAAATCTAAGAATGAAGGGAAATTAATAGAATTCAATAATGAGCTGCTTTTTAATACCGAAATTGATTTGGACTTTGAAAACGAATCTATTCTACAATGTGCTTATATTAATGACCAAATAGTCCTTTTCACTTCTAAGGTAATAGATAATGCAAATTGTGTGCTAGCCAGAATTTATGAAGATTATACGTTTTCTAATCCTGAAATAATTTGCAAGGCCATTTTTAGTAATTCAGTATTTGACTTTTCAAAATCGAATAATGGAAAGTATTTCGGAATAATAGCTGAAACACCCTATCTCAAAGGAATAAATGAGGAGATTGAAGTCTGGATTTTTGATGATCTTTTCAAGGAACAATGTTATTACAAACTTGCATTACCGGAAAAGAATACCAGGATAAAAATAAATGTGCCTGTTATGTCCAACACCGGATTATTTTTCCTGATAAAGAGACACATAGTGGCACAAGACAATAATTATTTCGTCTACACTATTAACCCAGAAAAAAAGAAACACATCCGAACATCTCTCAAGTTAATGGGTAAGCGCATTGCTGACATTGACTACCAATTAGATGAACAAAACAATTTACATTTAGTTGGTTTTTATTCTTCACTAAATTACCATGTATTTGAAGGTTGCTTCTATTATAAAATTGACCAAACATCTCGTCCGGTTAAATTTAAACAACATGGTTTTGATCTGGATTTTCTAACTCAGACTCAAGGTAAAAAAATCGCTAAAAAAAATGGTGGCTTGCTGGATTATAAAATGGGAAAAATGAAATTATTTAACGGTGAAATTTTCTTTACAGCATCACATTCGCTACGAGAAAAACACTTTGTTGATCAAGAACAACAGATTTCATACAGCACCAACCAAATAGCATTAATTACTTTGAATAAAGACGGAATGAAAGAAATGACTCAGACTCTAAAGGTCAATCAACAGAGTGAAAATGACCATGGTTTTTGGAATAAACACCAATTTTTAATTGATTCTAACAACTTGTCCCTGCTGCATAATCAAACCTTAAATGAATCGATCACTACAAAAATAAATCATTTCTCAGATTCGAATAACGTTTTTACGCCAGCGATTAATTTTGAACTTAATGATGCAATAAATGATTCTTGTGGTCTTGATCTTGGTTCTTTAAAGAAAATTAATTCTAACCACTACGTTCTTACGTGGAACACTAATCGAAATGAATTTGCAATTTGTAAATTATCCACGAAGGATACGGACAAATAAGCAGTGTTGTACTCCTCGCGTTTTAGTTGTTAGCTGATAATCTGTTAAGTTAATGGTCGAATAGTTCAAGTTATAACCCAAATCAAAAATAAAATTGGAATTAAATTTAAATTTAACGCCGATACCAGCTACACCTCCAAAACCAATTCCACCCGGTTTAGTCCTTCCATTTTCATTAACAACAGCACCAGTAAATGCGTTTACATTACCTACCCAAAGTGGGTCACCGATGTAATAAGTATTCTGGCGTACTTTCATGGTGTTATTAACGAATTTCGTGGATGAAACATTAAGCGCCATAGACCAATAAAAAAATGTATTATTCTCATCACTTAAATAATTCTGGAAACCAAAATTAATATTCAATCTTTTCTCCTCTCCTAAAATTGGCATTGTTTCTATGGTGGGTTCCGGTGAGCCGTTATTGGGGTCATCAATGTAAAATGTCACGAAGTCCTTTACTTTTAGATTAATAACATCAACGTCAGCTATTAATGCAAAATTTTCACTAACATGATAACCCAAATGAACACCCAGCTGAAGCGCAACACTGTACTTCATTTCTTCTGGAAACTGGCCAAAAGTCCAGTCGTAGATTAATTGCTGAGTAATTTGATCTTTATACACTTGTGTATTAAGGACTCTAGAGATACCACCGCTCTCAAAACCGTTATAGAAATTGGCTGTATTCTTATTGGCAAAATATCCAGCTGACGTTACGCCAATGAATAACTTTCTCAACTCCATATCATTCCCTGAAGAAACTCCTTGACCAGATACAGGAATAGCAATAATCAAAGATATGCAAACAATAAAAACCTTCATTAGTCAGTAGTTTAATAAATCCAATAATTGTTCTTTAAATCTGTTTTTGGGAAGGAAATTATTTTCCAATGGAATGGCAAAAGGTACCGGCGTATCTAGACTAGCAGATCGCACAACTGGAGCGTCTAGATGTTCGAAACAGTTCTCGGTTATTAAAGCGGAAAGTTCCCCTCCTATGCCTCCAGTCAAACAATCTTCATGTAAAATAATTGCTCTTCCCGTTTTTCTAACCGAATTAAAAACAGCTTCAGTATCCATGGGTAGTAACGTTCTAAGGTTAATAACATCTGCTGAAATTTCTGGTAGTTCGTTTAAAGTATCTAGCGACCAATGAACACCCATTCCGTAAGTAATAATAGACACATCAGTGCCCTCCTTTACAGTTGCCGCTTTACCTATCTCTGTCGTGTAATAATCATTGGGCACGTCTTCTGAAATGCTTCTGTAAAGTGCTTTATGTTCAAAAAATAAGACTGGATTCGGATCTTCAACAGCAGCAGATAGCAAGCCTTTTGCTTCACCAGGAAACGCAGGATAAACTACTTTTAGACCGGGCGTATGCACAAACCACGCT
>JABJPZ010000102.1 GCA_018663635.1 Crocinitomicaceae bacterium | reverse complement strand
TTGTTCAATTTACTCTTGGCGGTTTTTTTAGTTCTGGTGGTATGGTTACGTGGAGCTGCACGGCTCCATTTGTTGCGATTGTTTTCTATGATTTAAAAGAAGCTAGAAAGTGGCTGTTTGCTACTGCTGCAGTTGTCTGTATTGCTACTATTATGGATGGCTACGCTAAATCACATTTTTTAGGAACTTTGGATGAAGGGTCTGCGGTTGTTGTTTTTTGTGCAAATTTCATTTTAGCATCGTCTCTTGTTTTTCTTATACTAAACCATTTTGCGATTGGAAATAAAAAAATTAAAGCAAAATTGGAAGAAAAGGACGAATTAATACAAGCCTATGTTGAAATTGCGAAACAAAAAGAATTATTAAGTGCTAGTAAAAAAAGATTAGAACTTGTGATGGAATCATTGGAAGAAGTTGTTTGGGGCCTCCGCCTTCCTGATCACAAAATGCAGTATGTTAGTGATTCCGTTGTCAATTTATATGGATTACCTAAGAATGATTGGTTTGAAAATTCTAATCTTTGGTTTGAAATGATTCATCCGGACGATAAAAATCGTGTTAAAGAGTTAATACAGACGCTTCATAAAACCGGCAGTAACATTCAAGAGTATCGAATAATAACTAAAGACAAAGAAATAAAATGGATTAAGAGTAAGGTACGAATTCTCAAAGACAAAGATGGCGCACCATTTTTAATGACGGGAATAACAATTGACATTACCGATCAAAAAAATGCTGAAAAGGACCTTTTTGAGTTGAATAATAGTCTTGAAGAGAAAGTGAAAGTTCGTACACTGGAACTCACTAGTAGTAAAGCTGAGCTAGCAAAGGCCTTAGCAAAAGAAAAAGAGCTAGGTCGATTAAAATCAAGTTTTGTCACAGTTGCGTCGCATCAATTTAGAACACCTATGGCAATTATTCAGTCTAATACTGAATTACTTAGACTTATAGCCAGTGCTTCGAACTTATCAGAGACAGATAAGTTTGATAACGTTTCAGGGCGTATTACAGAGGCTATTTCTTCAATGACTACCTTAATGAATGATGTGCTTGAATTAAGTAAATTGGAAGCGGGAAAATCTCTTTATTTACCTAAAGATGTAGATTTGATTGAGCTTTGTAAGGACTTGGCAGATAAGTTTAACGAAAATCAACCTGAGGATCAAAAAATCGAATTTAGTGTTTCAGGAGACAGCTATAATCTACAATTAGATCCAAGTTTACTTTCGCAGTCATTGTCAAATTTATTGAGTAACGCAATAAAATATTCTTCCGGCAAAAGAGGTCCTAAGTTGTTAGTTGATTTTAATCCTGAAGAAGTGGAGTTATCTGTAAAAGATTACGGAATTGGTATTTCCGAAGAGGAATATCCGTATCTTTTTGAACCTTTTTTTCGTGCAAATAATGCTACTGATATCAATGGCACTGGTTTAGGTTTGAGTATTGCAAAAGAATATGTTCTGCAAAACAAAGGAGATATTTCTGCGGAGTCCGTTTTAGGAGAAGGTAGCTGCTTTAAAATTAGCTTCAATAAAGTTCTCGAAAATTGAAATCTATTTATCGGGAACAACTGTCTTGAAGATCAAAAATTAACAGTCAGGCTTGTCCCATGATTTAAGACTTTCGCTTTATGGAGGCTAACAAATAAATAGCTGTTTAAATCCATGGTGTTAATGCTGAAAGATGTGGTTAACTGTAGATTGATGAACTGTTTTTTGGTTGAAGAACACTAGTGATAGATCCATTTTTTAATGGCAATGACATTGCCGTTTGAATCAAGTACTTTTGCATAATAAGTTCCTTTTGACGCTAAGTTTTTCAAGTTTAGTTGAGCACGGTTGGATGCAAAACTTTTATTCATTACCTCTTTACCCAGTATGTTAGAGATAATGATCTGACCAATGGTATGATGTGCTGCGGTAATCGTAATACTTTGATTGGCTGGGTTAGGAAACAACTGTATTATGGAATTATGTTGCTCTACAATGGATGAACTATTAAGCACAGTAAGATTGGCAACATCAGTAGTATCTGAACAGCCCGAAGGTTCCGCTACAATACATCTGTAGTTTGTGTTATTATTACTCATCGTAACAGCGGATATGTTCAATGTGTTTGAGTTTACTCCGCTAAACTGTCCGGCATTGCTTAAATCTGCATAGCCGGTGCCCGCGTCCATTTGCCATTGGTACACCCCACCTGATACACCATCAGAAAAATCAATGGTGGCAGAATTTCCAACGTTTGCAGTTTGATCAGTGGGTTGGGTCGTTATATCAACGGTTGCAATGGTTAGGTCCAATGTGGCTGTGCTATCACATCCAGCTGCATTGGTTAAGGTCGCCGTGTACATACCTGTTGAGTTGTATGTGTTGCCATCGGCAGACCAGGTAAAACTGTTGCAAGCAGTTATTATTTCTGATCCTGTATTGGATTGAGCTATGGTTAGATTCAACGTGATTACAGAATCGCAGCCCGAAGGATTTGAAACGGTATGCGTTGCCGATGAATTGTTTGCAGTATAAACGATTCCATCCATCCAAAGCAAAGAGTCACACTCTGTACGCACATCAGTGGCATACGCAGGAGAACATGGGATGTCGAATTTTAATACAAAAACATCTACGTATGGAGAAGTCATATTAGATGTGCCGGAAGTAGGGTCGAAATCTATAGTGCTTTGAAAGTATCCGGTTGCAAGCAGGCTCCCAGATGGATCCACCTTAATATCCATGCCATTATCTACATTGATGCCTGAGAAATGAATTGCCCAAACGAAATCACCAAAGGCATCTAGCTTTGATATAAAAACATCGTTGTAACCAGCTGAAGTAAAATCGGCAACTCCCGGTCCCGGGTCTAAATCTACTATGTATTGAAAAGAACCTATTGTATATACATTTCCAGAGGCATCAAGAGCTATTCGCGCATCGTATACGTCCGATATTCCGCCAAAGCTTTTTGCCCAAATAAAATTTCCGTTTGCATCTAATTTGACAACAAACATATCGTCATTCCCAGCTGAAGTAAGATTAAAAACACCTGCTCCAGGGTCAAAATCCGATGTTCCGGAAAACAGCCCACTTAAAAATAGGTTATCTGAATCATCAATTTTAATGCGGGTGGCTCTATCACTATCTATTCCTCCCATGCTTTTTGCCCAAATAAAATCACCAGTGGAATCAATTTTCGAGACAAAAATATCTTGGCTACCAGCAGAATTCAGATTATACGTGCCTGTTCCTGGATCAAAATCGGCAGTTCCAGAGAATCTTCCTGCTACAATTATTTGACCTGCTTGATCAATAACGAGTGATGAACCAATATCGTATCCTGTTCCGCCCGTACTTATTGCCCAAATAAAATTTCCGTTTGCATCGAGTTTGGAGACAAAAACATCATTACCACCTATAGAACTCAAATTATACGTTCCCGCACCCGGATCAAAATCTACTGTATTTAAAAACGTACCGGTTGAATAAACGTTTCCTTGGTAATCGACTGAAATGCTTGAGGCTGAATCAAAGCCTGAACCCCCAATGCTTTTTGCCCAGATGAAATTGCCATTAGGGTCTAATTTCACTATGTAAATGTCGGCATCACCATTAGATGTTAAATTAAAAACTCCACTTCCAGGATTAAAGTCTACTGTATTTTGAAACATGCCTATAATGTACACGTTCCCTGCCGCATCTGTAGTAATTCCTCGGCCGTAATCAAAACCGGTACTTCCCATTTTATTTGCCCAAATAAAGTTGCCGCTGGAGTCCAATTTGGAAACGAATACATCAGGGCCTCCTGATGACGTCAGATTATAGGTTCCCGAACCTGGGTCAAAATCTGCAGTGCCCCTCAAATCTCCAATGGTTAGCACATTTGAAGACGCGTCTGTTGCTACTGCAAAACCATAATTAGCGCCTGCACCTGGAGCGGTTCCGCCAAATTGTTTGACCCATTCCAGGGTTTGTGAAGTCAAATTGAAAGAAATCATCAGGAGTAGGCACAGAATAGAAATTTTCATAATCATCAATAAATAAAACGGAAGCAAAATACAAAAAGTAACGATAATTTTGGCAGCAATTCCGGCTAATATAACCCCTAAACCTAATGGTGTTCCAACTAATGACACGCAAAAAATTGCCAAGCCAAGCGGTTCTGTTTTGAAATTTTAAGCTCTATCTTATTTTAGCTTTTTTTATGACCACGTCCTTTCGTATATTTTTTTTTGAAAAAATTATCTCAAACAACGTGTTTTCGAAGAAGACCATCCACTAAAAAATAAAATCGGCTAACTGGATTACTCGTGAGGCTTTAAGGCAATCAAAGCTTATTAGGGTTAAACATAAAACTTTACTCTAAATACTTCTCATTTCTTGTGTCTCTATTGCTCATCCTTGAGCAAGGCAATCCTCAAAGCACGGCTCGAACCTGCCTAAAGTGTTCCTATTTTTAGTTACTTTTGACCGCCTTTGGTATTGCTCTTAAGAAATATTGCTTTTTTAGTCCTCCTAGCCTCCTGTGCTGTTGCCGATCAAGGCGAATTGAACATCAGTAGAAGCTATCGATGTGATGCCGAATCTACCTTGTTACAAAAAGGGGAAAAAGTGTTTACATGTAATGGTGACAATTTCTCTGGAGGAAAATTTCAATCTAAAAATCAAGCTCGCAGCGGTAAACACTCCTGCAAACTACTTAATAAAAACAGCATTGGAATGACCATTCGGCTATACGACATAAAGCCGGGCGATTATGTTGACGTTTCTATTTGGAAAAAAAGCACTTCTAACGCACAAGGAAGTTTAGTTATCGCCTCAGGACAAGTAAACGCACTTTATGAAAGAGTCGTTATGCCTATTCTGGAAGAAGAGTCTGGTTGGCAAAAACTACATTACACTTTCATGGCAATGAAGAGTTACCAAGAGCTCTTAATTTATGGCTATAATCCAGACGATGAGCCGGTATACTTTGACGACTTAAGTGTTAAGCGACATACTTCGCGGCCTTGTAATTATAACCCAGAAGATGCGATTGAAATTAAAATTTCTAGTGCTAACATGAAAGTCATAGACTCCCTTCGTTTGCGGGCTCTTGAGAATGGAGTCATTGACAATTCGCTTAAGCGTTATTTCGACGCTGAAATAAAAACAGCACACGCCGATATTCCAATTCAAATACGCCTCAAAGGTGACTGGGTAGACCATTTGAAGGGCGACAAGTGGTCTTTTCGAATCAAAGTGAAGCCAGGGTTTTCTTTTAATGGGCTTAAATCATTCTCAATTCAAAGTCCACATACCCGTTCTTTTTTGGAAGAGTACGTACTACACAAACTGTTTGAACAAGAAGATGTTTTAACAACGAGATATGATTTTTCACCGATAATGTTGAATGGGAAAAACCTAGGGATATATGCTATCGAAGAGCATTTT
>JABJPZ010000101.1 GCA_018663635.1 Crocinitomicaceae bacterium | reverse complement strand
CCTTTTCGGAACCTACTACAATACCATTCATTTAAAGAACGTAGCAGACTTTGAATTGTATAACAATCACATCGTTTCATTTAAAAACGACTCGATCGGTTTTTATAATGTACTCTCTTTTCAGGAAAACAAATTTCCTGTTCCTATTAAAGACTTCGATGCCATTACTCTAAAAAATGACCTGCTTTATATTTTAAAATCTGGTATTATTTTTAGATATAAAATAATGGAATAAGTCCCGTAGAACATGTTGAAATCTTTTAATGCTTTAAATACTTCAAACGGTTTTCATATCAACGCAAAATGTGTACTTTAGACATTCTGAAAAAATCTTGAAATGCACATTGCGATAGCAGGAAATATTGGTTCTGGAAAAACAACACTTACCACGCTTCTTAGTAAGCATTATGGTTGGGACACTCATTTTGAGGATGTTGAACAGAATCCTTATCTCAATGACTTCTATAATGATATGCAACGTTGGTCGTTCAACTTGCAGATTTATTACTTGAATAGTCGCTTCACACAAATTCAAGAAATCAAGGAAAATCAAAATACGGTTATCCAAGACAGAACCATTTATGAAGACGCATATATTTTTGCGCCAAACCTTCACTCGATGGGATTAATGACTACCCGGGATTTTGAAAATTATTTCTCCTTGTTCAATCTGATGGAGTCGTTCATTTCTGCACCGGATCTACTCATTTATCTACGTGCAAGCATTCCGACATTGGTCAGTCATATCTCTGACCGTGGTCGTGAATATGAAGAAAGCATTCGAATTGATTACTTAAAACGATTAAATGAGCGTTATGAGGCCTGGATTTCCACCTATGATAAAGGCAAGCTTATGATTATTGATGTTGACGAAAACAATTTTAAATCAGATGCCGAAGATCTTGGGAAAATCATTCAAGGTATTGATGCGGAAATAAACGGTTTATTTTAGTTCGACAACTTCTAAGTGAAACTTCGCTTCTGAAACATCAGCAATAGTAAGTCCTACATCCATTCCAAAATCTCCTGGGTTAAAAACAAATCCACCCTCGAGCACATGATAAACATTGCCTTCCGGATAAGTAGCACTACCTAGGTATTTAAAGGGCAATACTATTTCGTTTGCCACCCCTAAAAATGTCATACTACCCATTGCTAAATATGCTGTATCTGTTTGCTCAATACTGGTTGATTGGAATGATATTTTCGGAAAATTTTCTGTATTAAAGAACTCTTCATCCTGAAGATGACTATCCCTAATCTCATTAAAGGTGTAGACGGATTTTGCTTCTATTACAACTTCAATTTGAATACTTTCTAGCGACCCATCACTAGATATTGTAACGTTGAAATCTTTAAACTTACCCGTTGTTCCTGAGCTGCTACCATTTACAAAAAAAAGCTCACTGGAGTCAGCTACAGAGGAATAACTTCCGTTCATTCCCGTAATAGAGCTTATAGATTGGCCTGTAACACTGACAATCGTGTCTGCTTGTAATCCGCTATTATCATGCGCTTGCATTTCAAGGCTCGGATTAGGAAATAAGTAAACGTAAACGATATATAAAACCGTTGACAAGACCAACAACAAAATTGTAATAATTCCAAAAATCCTAAGACGGCTCATTTCAACTGTTTTATTAAACACTAATTTAAACAACTTCAATTGAACAATGTTCTTAAAGCAAAAATGCTACCCCTTCGGATAGCATTTTTAACATTTGTTATAATAAAATATTAATCCTTGATATCAGCAGTATCAAGTTCAGTATTCACTTGGTCTGAAATAGAATCTGTACAGCAAGCTTTTGTACAACCAGGCTCACATGTTTTTTCTTTCTTCGCACAACAAGCTTTGGTACAACCAGGCTCACATGTTTTTTCTTTCTTCACACAACAAGCTTTGGTACAACCAGGCTCACATGTTTTTTCTTTCTTCGCACAACAAGCTTTGGTACATCCAGGCTTACAAACGCTTTCCTCACCAGCACAACATGGATTTTCACATCCAGGAGCACACACATGCTGTTCGACACCATCGTTGTTGGTATTGTGCATATGTCCACCGCCTAAAATAGGTGCAACGACAAGCCCAATCAAACAGGTCAGTTTAATAAGAATGTTCATAGAGGGGCCTGAAGTATCTTTGAAAGGATCTCCAACAGTATCACCAGTAACAGCAGCTTTGTGGGCATCTGAACCTTTAAAAGTCATTTCTCCATCAATTTCAACACCCGCTTCGAAAGATTTCTTTGCATTATCCCATGCACCACCAGCGTTGTTTTGAAAGATTGCCCAAAGCACACCGGAAACCGTAACACCAGCCATATAACCACCTAGCATTTCAGCGACGATCATATTATCCATTCCAAACGCTAAAGGAAGAAATGCAATTACAAGTGGGAACCCAATTGTAAGAACGCCAGGCAACATCATTTGTCTTAAAGATGCCTTAGTTGAAATATCAACACATTTGTCATACTCAGGTTTTCCCGTTCCTTCCATTATACCAGGTATAGACTTAAATTGACGTCTAACCTCTTTAACCATTTCCATAGCCGCCTTTCCTACTGCATTCATAGCTAATGCTGAGAATACAACCGGCACCATACCACCTACAAACAACATAGCCAAAACAGGTGCCTTAAAGATGTTGATTCCATCAATTCCGGTGAACGTTACGTAGGCTGCAAATAGCGCTAGAGAAGTCAATGCAGCTGAAGCAATTGCAAAACCTTTACCAGTGGCCGCTGTAGTATTACCCACAGAATCAAGAATGTCTGTACGTTCTCTTACGATAGGTTCTTGTTCACTCATTTCAGCAATACCGCCAGCATTATCAGCAATTGGTCCAAAAGCATCAATTGCCAATTGCATAGCCGTAGTCGCCATCATGGCAGAAGCAGCCAAAGCGACTCCATAAAATCCTGCTAATGCATAAGAACTCCAAATAGCACCAGCAAAAAGCAATACCGTGGGAAACGTTGAAATCATACCTGTAGCTAAACCTGCAATGATGTTTG
>JABJPZ010000100.1 GCA_018663635.1 Crocinitomicaceae bacterium | reverse complement strand
GGACTCGAATAATTCGTTCAGTTTATTTTCATTTGCAGGAACATCAATTAAGTCATGCTCTCCAAAAAATACTCTGTATCCCGGGTCGAGTCTCTCCAGTTGATAATAATCATCAACACGTTTGCCAAACATTCCAAAATAATTCTCAAAAACTTCTGGCATCCAATACCAAGAAGGGCCCATGTCAAATTTAAACCCTTCGGCCTCGAACATTCTCGAACGCCCACCACACTGATTATGCTTTTCAATTATTTCAACTTGAAAACCTTTATCAGCTAAACATGTGGCCACCGAAAGACCTGAATAACCCGCGCCTATGACTTTAACTTTTACCATTAATATGTCGCGTATTCTTTGAGCTCTGCTGCTAAAATTTTTCTTGCTGCAAAAATTCGACTTTTAACCGTTCCTATCGGAATAATAAGTTTTTCCGCTATTTCTTTGTACTTGTATCCTGCTACGTGCATTTCAAATGGACTTTTCAGCTCATCTTCCAACGCATTTATTGCATTTTTAATTACTTGCAAATTCATTCGCTCCTCACCACCGACATTCGCATTACGATCAGAAAAGTTGAGGTATTGAAATTGAACGGCGTTTTCAGCAACGACATTACTTCTTTTTTTTCTTCTATAGTCATTTATGAAGGTGTTTTTCATTATGGTAAACAACCATGCTTTGAGGTTGGCAGGATCAACAAACTTTTCTCTGTAGCGAAAGGCCTTTAATATGGTGTCTTGTACTAAGTCTTTGGAATCATCAGTGCTCAACGTTAAGCTTTGAGCAAAGTTACGCAAGTGATCTTGTAGTCCTGAAACTTGAAAATTGAATTCAACTGCTGTCATTTGTTTAGGTTTTAATTAATAAGATTAAACAATATTAGTCTTTTGTTTCATCTTTTGCAAATATTGTTAAACATTATTTAATCTTTCACCTGTTGGCTGGTTACATTTCAGGGATAATTTTGAATCTTTCACAGGATGACAATTACTGACTAAACGTGTTTATCAATCGACGAAACCGTGTTAATTGCTGACAAAACATATTTTTTTGATAGTTTTAAACAAACTTTTCAACAGCTGAGCTGCTAGATCTGGGTCAAAATCTAAAAACCCTAAGAACTCATAAAACACTGATTAATAATGACATAAGGAATTTGCCGCGGAGGTTCGAGAAAGGATTTCCGGAAAACACAGAATTATATTCGGTTTTTTACGCGCCTTCGCTCGGGCAGTGAAACATTATTGGTTTATTGTAAATTGTACAATAATATTCTTACATTAGTAGAGCCTAAACACGCTTTTATCGACATTAATGACCAATTCATCTACTTACTTACAGCCGACTTCTATTGATTCCCATGATAATAGATCACAACATTATTATTTAAATGCCCTTTTTGGGCCTAGTCATTATTTTACATGAGGGGGCCTCTCCCGAAAGAACTTAAATACTTTACTTAAACCAAATAACAATTAACATACAACTACTAACACAAATAATATGAAACGTAAATTACTATTGTTAACAACGTGTGTAATGGTAGCTTCTCTTACTGTCGCTCAAGAAAGAATGAAAGAAGTAAGTGGAAACGAAGCCATTAACCACAACAAGCAAGCTGTAAAAGCTGACAAAAATGCCGTAATGAAGCAAGACCAAGCTAAAGAAGAGGCAACGATGAACAAATCAAACGGTTTGTATGAAGCAACTGATGAAGCGAAAGCTAAATGGATCAAAGAAAATCCTCAGGCTTATAGAGATCAGGTCATTAAAAACGACACGCCTCGCAATCCTAATTTGATTGCTCCTGGACATAAAGTAAACGCTTTTGTCCCTAAAGATCGACCCGTTTATGTTGATTCAGGGAATCCAGAACAGGATAAACAAAACTATTTGAATGCTAAAAACAAATGGTTGAAGAAAAACGATCCTGAAGCATATCAGAGAATCAAGAAAAATTCTGCGGCTAAATAAGCCATCTAACATTTTTAAATCTAACTAACTAATTGCGCTATGAAACAATTAATAAGCTATATAATTTTAATTAATGTCCTTGTCCTTTGGGCGATACCCAACGAGACAAAGGCTCAAACGTGTGACGTCACACTTAATGTCAGTATTGACTACTGGTATTATGAAGGACAATACGCGGTGGTTGATCAATATTTTAATTTTGTTCTTCCATACCAATCTTTTACATCTTCGTACCAATCAAGAACACACACGCTTCCGGCATTGACTGACGGTGACCAATACTATGTAGTATTGTCTGACAGTTATGGTGATGGTGGTATTTCTGGTAACGTAGTACAAGGCGGTACATCACTCGTTTCGTGGAGTGCATACTCCTATAGTACTTATGCATACAACTCTTTCATCGTTGCTTGTGGCGGCGTTGGACTAGCTAATGATGC
>JABJPZ010000099.1 GCA_018663635.1 Crocinitomicaceae bacterium | reverse complement strand
CCCCGTACGAAATTGTAGGCGTTTTAAAACCAACAGGGAAAGTGCTAGACAATATGTTGTTGTGCGATTATCGAAGCACATGGATTGTACATTCTGGCCATGATAGTGGTGCGAGTTTTGATTTAAAAACTAAAAATGAAGTAGACGAATCGAATCAAGCATTGCAAACTTTTTCTAACCCAGATAGCGCTGCGATACGGGTAGATACTGTACCTGCGGAGAATACGGATGATGCACATAATGCACATGCGGGTCATGATCACAGCGAACACAATCATGGGCATCACGATCACAACGAGCCTGTGATAAATGTCGATAGTATTTTGAAAACGATACCAAACTCCAAACGAGAAATTACAGCATTGTTAGTTAAATATAAGAACATGAGAGCACAGATGTTTATACCAAATGCTGTGAATAAAAACTCTTCATTAATAGCAGCAGATCCGGATATTGAAAGAGATCGAATGTTAAAATTAGTAGATTCTGGTATTCAGACTGCTAATTTAATGGGTTATTTTGTTTTGATTATCTCGGCGATTAGCGTCTTCATTGCTCTTTTTAGTTCGCTCAAAGACAGGGGGTATGAAATAGCTTTAATTAGGGTTCAAGGCGCAAGCAGATTAAAAGTTTTCGCCATGATTCTTGGTGAGGGATTGATGCTTTCATTATTAGGATATATTTTTGCTATACTGATTAGTCATGTTGGAATGTGGGTGGTTTCGGGCATATTAGAATCGAATTATCATTACGACTTTAATCCATGGGCCTTTTCAATAATAGAAGTTTATTTGTTGGGTACTGCATTAATAATTGGCCTGATTTCTGCTTTATTGCCAGCATTAAAAGCTTACAGAACAGATATTTCTACAACTTTAAGTAAATAGATCATGACCAAAACGTTAAAAATTGTATCGCTTATTGCATTTGTCGGAATAACTTTCGCATTTAGCAAGTCAGAGCCAATTAAAATTACCTGGGAAATATTAAAGGATGTAAAGTTTTCAGACAAATGGTCGGATGAGTTTCAAGCCTATTACGCAGTTCCTTCATTCGGAAATAATATAAAAAAGTACAACGGTCAAGAGGTTCAAATTCGAGGTTATATCATTCCTATCGATATTGTTGATGGATATTATGTGCTTTCAGCTAATCCCTACAGTCAATGTTTTTTCTGCGGAAATGCGGGCCCAGAGTCGGTTATGGAGATTCAAATGAAAAAAGAATACCGTGATCTTAGAATGGATCAAATTATCACATACAAGGGGAAGCTGAGATTAAACAAGGACGACATTTACCAGCTGAATTATATATTGGAGGATGCGGAAATTGTTGCACGTTAAAGCATTGATTTAAGCTCTTCTATCAAAACTGCTGTCGCACCGGAACGACTTTCAACGAATTTTTTTGCAGCGGCTCCTGACTGTTTCCTTTTAGATGTATCCGTAATCAGTAATTTAATAATCTGTGAGAATTCAGCGCTTGAAACGGCAAAACCACCTCCAGATTCGGCTAGCTCTTTACCTTCAGGATATTTGGAATGGTTGTTACCATAAACGACTGGTATTCCAAAAGTAGCTGGTTCTAAAATATTGTGCAGCGCATTCGTAAAGCCGCCGCCAATAACTGCAATATCTGCATAATAATAGGCGCTGGCTAATTGACCAATGGTGTTTAATATCATAACCGATGCGTCTTTAACTGGGGCTTCCTTATAATAATCTATTGGGATTTTTATTCTTTTACTTATTTCGTTAACATGCCTATCAGAAACGTCGTGAGGTGCTATTATAAACTGAACGTGTTTGAAGTTTTCGCTATTTAAGATGGGCATAATTAGTTCCTCTTCTACTTGCCAGGAACTCCCCAAAATAACTAATAGTTTCTCTTTTTTAAATTGTGCTATTCTATCATTTTGATTGACCTCCGTGCGTTGCTCAATAACCCTGTCGTATCTCGTGTCTCCTGCTTGCATGGCTGCAATCTCGCCTTTCGACTCCAATAATTTCAAAGATGCGTTGTCTTGCGTAAATACCTTGGTGCACAATTGCAATGTTGAAAACATAAAGCCACCATAAGATTTAAAATAGATTTGGTTTGGTCGAAAAGTTGCGGCAATTAAATAAAGGCTGGTATTACGTATTTTTAATTGCTTGAAGAAATGATGCCATACTTCGTATTTTACAAAAATGGCCAATCGAGGATTTACAATATCAAGGAATTTACTGGCATTAGAGCTTGTGTCAATCGGTAAATAATAAATTCCGTCAGCAAGTGGGTAATCCTTTTTATTTTCATAACCAGAAGGTGAAAAAAAGGTGAGAACAATGCTTTGTTTAGGCCATTTTCTTTTAACCTCTTCAATCACTGGCCGAGCCTGTTCAAATTCTCCCAATGATGCACAATGAAACCAAATAGAATCGTTGTGATTATTAAAAACCTGATTCTTCCTGCCATTAATCCATAACCTGGCTTTTTTATTAAATGGAGCAGCAATATAAATACCCATTAAATATCCTACAATTCCTATGTTGTACAGAAATTTACCCACGGGATAAAGATAAGTTTTTAGTTCAAGTAGAAATCTTGAAGAGGTCTTTTGCGAATTGGAACAATCCAACCTGCTCGAAGGCCCATCAAGAGATCTGTTCTGCTTTTATTTACTTCGGTTTCAGCCCCGGCTTGCCGCAATCTTCTACCACGAGTAAAACCCTCTGAAAGGTCTATTCCGGCAAAGAAATTAGCCAATCCTTTGTTGCCCATATGAGAATACCCAATAAATTGAGTAAGTACCAATCCGTTGGTATATCGATCGTAAAGTTTGCTGTATTCTCCTGTGAATTGTGGAACTAAGTCTTGTTCTGCTTCAATGCGAACTTTGTGCTGTATGAAACCAACGCCAAATTTAAACAAGATTCCACTGTTAGGATTCGGACCAATTATCGGAAAAATTTTCCCAATATTTCCTGTGAAAATCCAACCACGTTCGTAAGCAAGGACATTAGCAAACGCTCCATTCTGATTGATGATTTGACCGTTAGAAGTATACATATCAGTCAGCATAGAGGTATCTTTTACTTGATTACCAAAAAAGAATTGTGAATTAATGCCCAAAACCCAATTGGAGGCTAATTTAATATCGACATTGAAACCAATATTAGAATTCCATCCAAATCGATTTTTAAGATCACCTTCAGGAATCTGTGCTGCATATGAAAGGCTTACTTGCGTTGTGAAGATAGAACTGTCTTTTACAGATTGACTTGTTCCCATTGAAGAAAATAATACCACTAAAAGAAGTGTTGCAAAAGTGTGCTTCATTTCCGAGCAAATGTAAGGTTTATCATCCATCATTTTGAGTAGATTATCCTTGAAACTGAAAAGTTCATTATTAATTGTAAGTAATTCGTGTTATTTAAGCTTTTCAGTGTATATCGATTCACTATATTCGCAGATTATGTCTGAAGTCTTGAATAAAATACAAATGGTTGATTTAAAGTCACAGTACGAAAAAATCAAACCAGCGATTGATAAAGCAATTATTGGCGTAGTGGAATCTTCCCAATACATTAATGGTCCCGAGGTTAAATCTTTTCAGCAAGAAATGGAAAACTACCTTGGAGTAAAACATGTAATTCCTTGTGCGAACGGAACGGATGCACTGCAAATTTCAATGATGGCGCTAGGGTTAAAACCCGGGGATGAAGTAATTACTCCGTCTTACACGTACATAGCAACAACTGAGGTAATAGGCTTGTTGAGGTTGAAACCTGTTTTTGTAGATTGTGAATCGGATACATTTAATATTTCCCCAGAGGCGATCGAAAAGGCAATTACGCCTAAAACAAAAGCAATTGTTCCTGTTCACTTATACGGTCAGTCTTGTGATATGGATGCCATTATGAAAATTGCAAAGAAGCACAGTTTGTTTGTTATTGAAGATAATGCGCAAGCAATTGGTTGTGATTACAGCTTTGCTGATGGAACTACTGCTAAAACCGGCACTATAGGAGATGTTGGATGTACGAGCTTTTTTCCATCAAAAAATTTAGGATGTTACGGAGACGGCGGTGCGATATGTACCAATAACGATGATTTAGCAAATCAAATTAGAATGGTTGCGAATCATGGTCAAAGCAAGCGATACTATCATGATTTAGTGGGTTGTAATTCTAGGTTAGATTCAATTCAAGCTGCAATTCTAAGAATCAAATTACGAGAGTTAGATCGCTATATTGAAAACAGAAACAATGCCGCTGCTTTCTATGATGATGCATTTGCAGACATTCCTGAGCTTACGGTCCCGTATAGAAGTGCTCAAAGTAAGCATGTATTTCATCAGTATACGCTGCAGTTAGCAGACGGTATCAATCGCGACGATTTAGTAGAATATCTAGGAAAGAAAGATATTCCAGCTATGATTTATTATCCTGTGCCGGCTCATAAACAAAAAATGTTTGATCATTTAGATGTGACTTGTGCAGACATGTCAATTACGGATTGGTTAACTACGAGAGTTTTTTCGTTGCCGATGCATACTGAATTGACAAATCAGCAGTTAAAGTACATTACGGAATCAGTAAAAGAATTTATTAGAAAATGAATATAGCTGTTGTAGGAACCGGTTACGTTGGATTAGTTACAGGAACATGTTTTGCTGAAACGGGAAATAACGTAATATGTGTAGATATAGATAAGAAAAAAGTTGATATGATGCGGGAAGGTATTGTGCCTATTTACGAACCGCATTTGGATGTCATTTTT
>JABJPZ010000098.1 GCA_018663635.1 Crocinitomicaceae bacterium | reverse complement strand
TAATCAACTCACAAGCCTTGATGTTACACAGAATACTGCATTGACCGCTTTGGATTGTTCTGGTAATCAACTCACAAGCCTTGATGTTACACAGAATACTGCTTTAACTACTTTGAGTTGTCGTAGTAATCAACTCACAAGTCTTGATGTAACCCAGAATACTGCATTGACCGCTTTGGATTGTTCTGGTAATCAACTCACAAGTCTTGATGTAACCCAGAATACTGCATTGACCACTTTGGATTGTTCTGGTAATCAACTCACAAGTCTTGATGTTACACAGAATACTGCATTGACCGCTATGGATTGTGGAGAGAATCAGCTCACAAGTCTTGATTTAACCCAGAATACTTCGGTAACTTATTTAGAGTGTAATTATAATCAACTCACAAGTCTTGATGTAACCCAGAATACTGCTTTACAAATTTTGTATTGTGGAGTTAATCAGCTTACAAGTCTTAATGTAACACAGAATACTGCTTTGGAGACTTTGGTCTGCGGCTCCAACCAGCTTACAAGTCTTGATGTAACCCAGAGTACTGGTTTAGAGGGTTTATCTTGTTCTTCTAATCCACTCACAAGTCTTGATTTAACCCAAAATACAGGCTTAACTTATTTGAACTGTTATGACAATCAACTCGAATGTCTTAACGTGAAAAATGGAAATAACACAAACATGACGACGTGTTACGCATTTATCAATCCCAACCTTTCCTGTATTGAAGTTGATGATCCTGTTTATTCTGATGCCAATTGGACAGATATAGATCCGGGGGTTACGTTCAGTACCAACTGCAGCAACGCATGTTCTTCTGCTCCCACTGAAATTGCAGAATTCAGTCCTGCCGTTTCTCTATATCCTAACCCGGCATCCGACATGATCACAATCGATACAGAAGGATTGACCGGGAAAATCTGTGAGGTAAGCATTTACGACCTCAGTGGCCAGCTGGTCGATCGTCAAAGAAACGTTTCCAAGAACCACATTGAAATAAATACATCAACCTTTCAAAGCGGCATGTACTGGTGCACGGTTAAGACCAACATCGAACAAACCCAGGTGAAATTTATTATTCACTAGCTGAAAATAGGTTAAAACAAAAACCATGAAAAAGACACTACTACTATTTACACTACTGCCATTTTTTGCCGGTGCACAACAAACCTATGTGCCAGATGATAATTTTGAAGCTTATTTAGAAAGTCATGGAATGGGCAATGGAATTGCTAATGATGAATTGTTTGTTCTGGGTTCTTCTGATTCGACCGACTATCCAACCCTTACGACTGCCTATTCAACAACTTTAAATGGATCCTATGATATTGTTATGAAGACTTTAGATCGCTATGAAAACTAAAATTACAATCTGCCTGGCGGCGGTTATGCTGCCTTGGTTGCTTTGTTCTCAGGTCAATACCGACAACACACAAACGGTGGAATGGTACGTTCAAAACGTATTGGTTGGTGCAGGGGTAGCAATTTCTAATGTCCAGTACAACGGTGGGTCTGCCGCAGTCCCAATGCCTTCGGTGGGTCAATTCGATAATTTACCGTCAGGAGCTGATATCGGACTCGTTGAGGGAATGATAATGGGCTCAGGAGACATCACTTTGGCTTCTCAGAATAATATTGGTGGAGGATCTTGGCTTGGTGGTACAGGGTCAAGCGGAGTTGATGTTGATCTGGCAGCCATTACGCCCAATCCGATCTTTGATGAATGCATTGTCGAATTTGATTTTATTTCGAACGGCGACTCGATCAATTTCAATTATGTTTTTGCTTCTGAAGAGTATGACGAATATGTTTGCGGATCGGTCAATGATGCGTTCGGATTTTTCCTGACTGGTCCCGATCCAAGCGGTGGGGTCTACACTGCTCAGAATATTGCTTTGATACCAGATCCTTCGGCCTGGCCGACATTGGTCTATACGTCTACTCCGGTTTCGATCAATACAGTGAACTTCGGTGTACCCGGAAGCACCGCCGGATCCGGAGCTAATTGTACAGCAATTGATCCTGCCTGGGCAACATACAACATATTTTATACGCAAAATTTAGGAACGAACTACGAGTACGACGGCCGAACGACCGTACTACCCGTAAAGGTTCCTGTGATTTGTGGACAAACCTATCATATCAAACTGGCCATCGGAGACGGAGGGGACGGAGGTTGGGATTCTGGAGTCTTTATAGAAAAAGGGTCCTTTTCATCCAATGCCATAAGTGTTAACGCAGAGATTGCCAATGGCGACACAATTCTTTGGGAAGGTTGTAGTGAAGCATATTTTGCTTTTTCCAGACCGGATACAACCGTTGATTTCATCGTTTACTTCAACGTGACGGGTACGGCGACAATGGGCGACGATTATACTGCAATACCCGACAGTTTGGTCATGTCAGCAGGCACTTATTTCGATACGATTTTTTTATATCCCCTTGTAGACACCATTATTGAATCGTCAGAAACAGTAACCATTGAGATCTATTTCCCCAATTGCCTAGGTTTTGACACGATATCGGCCTCGCTTATCATCAACGACTATATACCCTTAACGGCGACCATGAACATACTGCCTGTGGATCCGTGCTCTGCTCCGGACAGCCTGCTGGTTGAACTGGAATTTATTGGGCAGGGTGCAGATTCGATCCATTGGGACATGGGAAATGGAGTGACATTTATTGATGATACGATCGTAAACTATTATTACACTACGCAAGGAACCTATTACATTACCATGTATGCCGAGGATGTATGTGGAAACAATGCGACCATTGTTGATACAGTCGTATATATAGCGAATTATACCCAGTCGAATGCCATACCACCGCCTGATATGTTACTATGTGATCCTCCATTTGACGTAACCTTTGATGCCGGCGCACCGGCTCCGCCCAATGCTTTCTGGGATTTTGGTGATAGCTCGGGAACTTCAACCCAGATCAACCCGACCTATACGTATGCCGATACAGGGTCGTATACAGTTATGTATGTTGCAATTGATTCGAGTACCTGCAACATTTCCGACACGGCATATTTAACCATTACAGTTGGCAGTTCTGACCCTGTAATAGCTGATTTCAATCATGTAGTTGATTGTATAAATATGACAGTAGATGCTCAAAACACAGGTACACCCGGATCGTTATATCAGTGGGATATGGGTGACTTTTCAACCTACACAACCCCTACGGTTTTTCATACCTATGCCTCAGCTGGCCTATATCTTGTTCAGCTGATCGTGACCGATACAGTTTGTGGTACAGCAGACACCATATCAACCACAATTGATATAGCGGAAGCTGTTATTGCTGATATTGAAGCTCTGCCGGATTCAATTGGTTGTATACCTTTTGAGATAACCTTTGTAAACAATAGCAATGGGGTATCTTACGTTTGGGACTTTGGTGACGGTTCGCCTTTGGATACAGCGGCTGTACCAACCCATACGTATAATTCAATAGGCACTTTTCAGGCCTTATTAATAGCATCAGACCCTGGCAGTTGTAATTTACAAGACACCACATACATCACTATTGTTGCAGGCTCGGGAAATCCTGCTGTAGCCGATTTTAGTTACATACAGAATGTCAATTGTGAATTGTTTGAAGTGACTACTACTAACTTGTCAACAGGGGATAATTTATCGTATCAATGGGAGATGGGAGATGCAACCTTATATACAGACTCTAATGTTGTTCATCAGTATTCTAGTCCCGGAACCTACGTAGTTTCTCTTATTGCTCATGATTCTGTTTGTAGCAATGTAGATACTGCAGTAAAAGTGATCGTTATACAGGCATCATTAGCTGTTGATATTGGAGAAGATCAAATAATTTGCCCATATGATCAGGCTGTTTTTGATGCAGGGGTCAGTGGGGTATCTTATTTGTGGAATACGGGAGATACTACAGCAACCATTTCTCCTCAAACGGCAGGAATGTACACTGTAATAATACATGTTGGTGTATGTGAAGCAACAGATACAGCATGGCTTTCTTTCACGACCTATAGCTCCAGATCTTACACCACAGAAATCTGTATGGGAGAGCAGGTGATATTAGACGCTGGAGAGGCTCAAAATTATTTGTGGGTAACCAATGAATCTACCGGTCAAATTTCAGTTGATCACGGAGGAGAATACTGGGTTCAATATACGGATGACTTTGGCTGTATTTATGAAGACACCATTGTCGTTGTGCAAAAGGAAGTTTCGACAACAGTATTTGCTCCTAATGCTTTTTCACCTAATGCGGATGGGCATAATGACACGTGGAAGGTCGTTGGTCAGGGTGTAGAAGATTATCAGCTACGCATCTTTAACCGCTGGGGTGAGTTGCTTTGGTTGTCAACAAGTATTGATGATCGTTGGGATGGGACCTATCAAGGAAGCCCCATTCCTATAGGCGTGTATGTTTATAAATTTTCTTATCATAGCGCATGTGCTGGCAGTGGTTTTGTAGAGAAAACTGGGCATATTTTTATCCTCAAGTAAATTCTATTCCATGTGAAAAACTGAGATAAGAGCTCCCAATCAGCGCAATTATTATTGCTTGCTAAAGGATTGTAATCTTCAATTGCATAATTTTCATAACAATGATAGACCGAACGGCTACATTTCTCTAATTTCAGAATAAGATTGAAATAATAATAATCAATAAATTTTTTGAAAAATATGTACATTAGGACACATATTAAAATGTTGAAAAATTTGAAATCGTTCCTAACCAAAAAATCGTTCTTTAGACTTCATTACAAAAAGACAACACTAGCAATAATAATTACATGAAATTAATCGTTTCCTCAGCTATTTTATTTTTGATTTCAACTTTTTCAATTGCACAATCATTCCCCATCGGACATACTACTATTACATTTAATGACCCTACAAGAACAGGTGGGTTTGGTTCTGGCGGAGGAACCGGTCGCCAAATACAATCAGAAATTTACTATCCAGGGACAACTTCGGGAGAAGATGTTAATGTAGCATCTGGAACCTTTCCAGTATTAATAGTAGGACATGGATTTGTTATGGCATGGGACGCGTATCAAAACATTTGGGAAGAATTGGCACCAAATGGCTATATTCTTGTGTTTCCTAGAACCGAAGGTAGTTTCACAACAAATCACGAAGATTTCGGCAAGGACTTGTCTTTGTGCGCTAACAAGATGCAGTTGGAAGGAAGTAATAGTAGCTCCTTATTTTTCAACCACATCCTAAATGCTACAGCAATTATTGGGCACTCTATGGGAGGAGGAGCAACCATGTTAGCTGCGTCTTCCAATTCTTCCATCCAAGCCATTGTGGGCTTGGCACCTGCAGAAACTGCACCTTCAGCTATTGATTCTGCTTCCAATATAACGGTTCCAGCTTTAATTATGTCAGGGAGTTCAGATGGGGTAACGCCCCCCTCAGACCATCATTTGCCGATATACAACGCACTAAATTCTTCTTGCAAGTATTACATAAGCATAACAGGAGGTGCACATTGTTACTTTGCAAATTCCAATTTCAATTGTGATTTTGGAGAGTCAACATCTTCAACGGGCATATCCGTTACGAGAGGAGAACAACAAACGATTCTAAACGACTATCTAGTAAAATGGATGGACTATCAGCTTAAATCAGATATTACGGCCAAAACTGCTTTTGATGCATTATTAGTGTCAGATACAAGAATTACCTATATGGATAATTGTGCAACGACTACTTTAATTGAGAAAAAAGAGTCAACTATTAAGATTTTTCCAAATCCAGCAAATAATTGGATTACTGTTGAATTAAAATCTCCTCAACAAACCCCGATATTGATTACCAATGTTTTAGGTGAAATTATAATCGAAATCACTTTGCAAGGAAACTTAGCAACAATAGACACAGCCCATTGGCCTCGTGGAACCTACATTTTAAAAGCTCAAGGTGAAACGGAGAAATTCCTCAAACTTTAACCACCGTATTTTTTTCAAATCCAAAGCATGTAGTTGCAGGGTAGGAGGGAATAGCTTCAATGAGAGCTATAGCTTTGTCAACTTTTCACAAACCGTAGCACCATTGTTCATAGAAATCCTTATAAAATAGACTCCTTTATCCAGTAAAACTGACTCAATATAATTGAGTCCTTCAACAATCGACGCACTCAGTAAAATTTGTCCAATTTGATTATATACCTCAATCACTCCCTTTTGTTTAGAGGTTATCGTAAATACATTGTCAAATGGATTCGGGTAAATAGAGAACGTATTATTCTCAGTGCAATGGGCTACTTGGACAGGATAATACTCTTTTGAGCCATCCAAGTCAGTTTGAGACAATCGATAGTAACTGGCTCCAAGATATGGATTTGAATCGACCCAGGTATACTCATGAGTTTCAGAACTATTCAACGCCCCATCAATGGTTGCTAAAAGTTCAAAATCAGTACCGGTACTGCTTCTTTCAATTGAAAAATAATCGTTATTGACTTCGCTATTTGTAGTCCATTCAACTTCAACATTTTCGGCTTTGCATTGAACACGATTACTAACTAAATCAATGGGCAATGGAGTAGAATTCCGAATAGATCCTATCGTCAAATACCTTACCGCATTATTTGCAATGTGTGTAGTGGAAATCCCTGTAATGGTTAATACCGGACTAGCAAAAGACAAGGCTATTCCAGTACCATCGCCATTAAAATAGCAAGTGGTTCCACCATTAGAAAAATCACCATCATCATCAATTAGCACTCGCAAATCTGAAACAGCAATCCCACCGGCAATTGCTGGCGCTCCCAAGGTGAGGTCTAAGTTGAATGCTGATCCAGAACTAACCCGTCTTACTTTCCATTCTCTTTCTATTCTTGAATATAATCCACATGTCCCTGGTATTTCAGCATTTGATAACACAGAAGTACTCATTTTGCGGTTGTTATCACCAATCATCACGTAAGTATAATCGTTTATTGTGCCCGTGTTTGCTGCATTTGAAACAGCTAAAGCAGACAAGTAAATTCTTGTGGTGTCATCAATTGTATGTGATTGTTTTTGATATAGATCTTGGGAATCTTCGCGTCCAATGCCAATTACATGGTTATGGCAACTGACATTATTATCCGCGTCCCAAATATTATCTCCTGTTGTCGCCGTATAATCGCCTTGAGTTCCTCCACCAATATTGCTCAAAGTAATTCCATATTTAATAGCTAAATAAGTTTCTATTTTGTTTCTCGCTGATGCTCCTGGCTCAAAATTGTAATGAATCACTTCAGCAAATTCACCCGACATAAATTTAGCAGGAGCAGCGTTGTAGTACCTGCACCCAAGGTAATATTCTTCTGCACTAAAAGAAGCCACATACGTATTAGAAGACTCTAGAAAAGCATTATTGTATAAATACATGTCCGTAGCACCCATTGTAGCTGCATAAATATGAAACTGATCGTCTAGGATTCCGGATACAGAATTAATGTTCACATTATCGACCCTCGATCTCAATTTAGATACAGCGCCTTGCCTCAGCAACAAAGCACCGCTTTCTGGGTTAGCCCCATCATACGTTTTTGATATATCATCATCCATAATAGAAAAAATACCTTCTGAAGGCGTTCCAATAGAACCGACTTTATTAACTACATATACTGCATTAGAATTTGATTGAATATCAGCAGCAGCATTGAAATAATCTCCTGTACCATCAAAAGCTATACTAGGGTTATAATTGAGCCCATTGGTTACAAGTTGTGGATTTCCTCCAGCCAGGGCACTGTTGCCAAGTGGTGACTGATCTGTCCAATTTGTAACAGTTGGAATACCCACTGTGCCTTTGTCCGCCTTAAGCCACAGCTCCAAATCCGTATCAATACCACCTGGAGCAATGGTTTGCGCATGTATTACTCCATTAGAAATGAGTAGAATAGCTATATATAATAAATTGCCTTGCACCGACTAATTAAGTAGCATGAATTTATAAAAATTCTGAAAAAAATTTGTTGTCTTTTTGATAAACACAATATAATTAACTGTAGAAAGTAATTTAACACGGATTTCCGTGGAATTGCATAAATGTCTTTGGCTTACAAAAAACAATTAGCACAACAGTCGTTATTTCAAGTCAATTTTAATAATAATCAAGGCACAAATCACAAGAAAAACGATAGGTCTTCAGACGAAAAAACACCCGATTTCAAGGTTGAATATGCCGAATGCGGCAAATTAGATATTATGCGGTGTTTTCAATTGAGAAAATAGTAGAACTAAAACATACCTCCTTCTTTGCCTTCGCTCTCTTTCTCAATGTCTTTTTCCGTTTTCTTAATCAGCTTCCCTTT
Organism: Crocinitomicaceae bacterium; assembly: GCA_018663635.1. Lineage (GTDB taxonomy): Bacteria > Bacteroidota > Bacteroidia > Flavobacteriales_D > Parvicellaceae > UBA10066. The sequence continues at coordinate 11,174 of JABJPZ010000098.1, read as the reverse complement.
ACTTATTCGAAAGCTAAATTCAAACAGAAACATGTTTTTAACTAAAGAAACGTCATTGTCTGTGCGCATGGAAAATCCAATGGTTTCAACCTGTGACCCCTGGTTGTAATTCGCGCCGAGATTTACGGGAAGGAAATATCCAAGCATAATGCTAGCACGTTTTTTGAACATTGGACGCTTGTAAAAGAGCAGCCAAAAATCAACGTCTGCTTTATCATATCCTAAACCGCTGATTATTTTACTTTGTTGACGCTGGTACTTCAGTCCTAATAAGGATTGAGTTTTCATAAACATATAAATGAGATCTACATTACCACGCCAATCCATAAAACTATGTGTTTTACTTATTGAGACAATTTTTGAGTGATACACCTCTACATTTGATTGAACAATAATTCCAGCCTTCTGCTTTCGATAGAATTTACTAAAATTCAGCTTGGCTCCATTTCGCTGATACAATTGAGCATTTTCGAAACGGAAATTAAAAATATTATTTGTATCTAATTCTCCAGTTGTCACCACAATATTATTTGAATAATGGGTATACGGCTCAATTGAGAGCAATCCTTGTCGTATGTTCGTACGCATCGAAAATCGGTGAGTTGTAGACGGTGTTAAGAATGGGTTTCCGGTAATTGTAATCCGGGGATTACTCAAACTTGTAAACGGATTTGTTTCTACGATAGACGGATACGAACTGGATGTTCTGTATTTTAAAACAAAATTAATTTTCTTACCAGGTACAAAGCGTAAATCAAACATGGGTTGATAGATGATGTAATTGAGCTGATTATCACCAACGGTAGGCGATGAAGTTTCTGCGGCAAGGCCAACTCTCGAGCTCCATTTCTTGTTCATTTTCCACGAAAAATTGGTGTAGAGTTTGTGCCGTATATCCGTTAGCTCGAAATCGCTGGAGAAATCTGTCACAGCTTCAGTAACGGCATCAGTGATAGAAGCAGAATACTTATTTTTTAATTGTCTCCATGTGTTTCCATACCCAACCTGAAAGCTTGTCTTTTTGGAGATAATATAATCTAACTCTGCATAACCTCTGGTGTATTGCTTTTTATTAATTCCCACTTCCTCTCGGTAATAAAATCCTTCTTGAACTGTTGAGTTGGTGTAATCGTCTCTATAATTAGAATAAGTAAAATTGACATTCAACTTGGTACGTTCATTGAAATCTGCAAGGTAGAATAGGGAGTTATAAGAGTTAAATGTTTTCTTTTTTATGTTAGAGATAAATGCATACTCATCCAAGAGCGTATCATTGGAAAAAACGGAAGTTTGATAATTAATATCAGTGTTGTCTGTTCTTAATGGAAGTGCTTGAATGTTACTTTCAAAGCTAATGATGTGTTTAGGGTTGAATCTGTAATCCAGACCCAATGTATAATTGGCATTTGATTGTAATATGTTCGTGTTTGGCTTTCCAGGTTCGTCTTGTTCCAGAACAGAAACACCGTCATCATAGGTTGTTTCGGAATTGCTGGAAATCATAAAATGTTTCCGTTCAACATTAACGCTCGCGTATATATTTAAGTCGTTACGCGTAAAGTTATAAGTAGCGCCCAGACTATTGATCAAGTAATCTAATCGCTGACGTTCCGGTGCAATATCAACCAATTGCATTTGTTCTACAAATACCTCAGTCCCTTTGTAATCTCTTTTAAGAATTACATTGATGATTGCGGAATATCCTTCAAGTCCATAGCGTCCCCCCGGGTCTCGTATGGTTTCTATTCTTACCAATCTTTCTGGATCTATGTTTTGAATATACTCCTGGCTCTTTTCAACACCATTCACTAAAATCATGATGTTGGCATCATTATCAACTTTAAGTACTCCTGCATATTGATCATAGTTGATGCCAGAAACTTTGTCAAGTACATCTTTTGCAGCTGTGGCTCCTTCCTTTAGCTCTTCTGTAACTACCTGAATATCTTTATCCAGTTTATCAATACGAGAGCTGCCTCCAATTTCTACTTGGTCTAAGACGGCTGCATTATTCTTGAGTTTAAAAACACCTAAGAATTTATCTGCTTGATACAACGCTGGTTGAACCGTGTCATTTTCGTAACCAAACGCACTAATAATAAAGGAGTATGGTCCGGGATTCAATGGGAGTCTAAAATATCCTTTATCATCTGTTATTCCACCTTGAATGATACTGTCGTTCCCATCTAATGCAATTACATCACAATAGTATAGGTTTTCCTTGGTTTGCTGATCTTTTACTTGGCCTGATATTTCAACGGATTGTTGCGCATTCGTTGGAGAGGAAGAAAGAACGAAATAAATGGCAACAAAGGTGATAAGCCTAAAACGAATTTTTAATTTCATCAATTTTGTTTTAAAGCATAAGAGAACTAAATATAAGCGAATCTTCTTTTATCTTAATAATGTTGCGCATTATGTTGCTTAGCTTAAGAAAAGCCGTTTACCCATTTTCAAATGAGTTAGCGAGTCCTCCGGGGGATTGTGGAGTAGGGGGTATACTTAAATTTTGCTTATGTTATTTATGCATAATACAAGACTAATTAATCTATTTTCCCCTTACAAAAAAGACTAGAATCAACTCAAAAAAGAAAGTCTAGCAGACATAAAATTTCTATAATTTCTCTAGTGAAATTCGGTTGATAATAAATCCCCCCACTACCTCTGGAAAATAACCAAGGTCGATCTTGAACCGAATACTAAGGTGCACAGTTCAGTTAAAAAATTGTATTTTTAGAGCAGTTGAAAAGATATTTCAAAATAGTATCGACGTTTTTATTCTCAGTTTATGTGCTTGCATTGAGTTGCAATTTCACATTTTCTCATGTTTATTGTTCTAAAGGAGAACAATGGATAATAGGAGCAGAGATGCCTCCACCAAAACATGACGCAAGAATAAATAATTCCCCTTGCTGCACAGGTAATTGTCATTTATCTGATGAGAAGAGTGGCGACAAAAGGAAAAAAGACACTTTTGAATTCAAATTTGAACTTGATGGAAAGAATGTTCCATATCAAAAAATAGATAAAACTACTTATGATGTTGGCTTCCTTGCTGCAACAACTTTTAAGCAGAGCGATAAACTTCTTAATCGCGCTACAATCAAGGCGTTCTCAAAAACGCATCCTCCACCTGACCTGTTCAATCCTGAATTAGCGCAGATTCAGGTCTTTCGTATTTGATTTTTCTGATTTTTTACCGACAATATTTATTGCATCGGTTACTCGAGTATAGTCAATAATTAGAATAAATTAAATCAACAAATCATGAAAACAATTACATTATTTACCGCAATATTCTTAGGATCACTTATAACTTTAGGGCAGCACCCAAGTATGACAATTTCTCATTCAGGATTAGCACCTTATGACACTTTAACCATTATTGCTGGAGATTCTATCGATTTTATCTTTGGAGGAGGCAGTGCTCATCCAATGGTTGAAGGGTGGCAATCGGGCGAAAGTTCTACGCCAATTCCTTTTCCAACACAAACAGTTACGTCAACAATTACATTGGCAACTTTCACATTAAATACGCCGGGCACTTATTACTTTCACTGTGGCACGAATCCCAGTAATAGCAACAATTGGGGTAAAATTACAGTATTGGCCGCTACTGGCATAATAGAAAGCAGAAATACGCAATATAATATCTACCCTAATCCTACAACCAACATACTCGTTATTGATGGACTGAAAGGAGTTGCTGAAATATTCAATTTGAATGGTAAAAAAGTGATGGAGACCAGTTCGTCGGCTGTTAATATTGAAAATTTATCGAACGGCACTTATGTGATCAGAATAGGAGAGTACAATTCCGCTTTCATAAAAAGATAATTCACTAACTATGAAAAGCTTCTTCGTAGTAATTGGTTTATTACTGATTATGACCACAATTGTGTCGTGTTCTAAAGATAAATCAATACAGAATAACGACAGTATTTCAGGATCAAACGCTGCTTCCGTATTCATTCCATCTTGGGTAGGCACATCAATAGTTGGAGAAATGATACACCCAGCGAACAATCCGCTTACACTAGAAGGCATTGATTTGGGAAGAGAACTATTTTATGAAACCCAATTATCTGGGGATAATACGATGTCGTGTGCAAGTTGTCATTTTCAGGAATTTAATTTTAGTGATAGTGCTCGATTCAGCACAGGAATAACCGGAGCAATGGGAGACAGGCAGGCCATGTCTATTGTAAACTTAGCGTGGGATGATTCATTCTTTTGGGATGGTAGAGCAATCTCACTAGAAGAACAGGCTCTTGGTCCTGTTGTTAATCCAATAGAATTGAATGATACTTGGGTAAATGTAATATCTAAATTACAAGCAAGTGCTAAGTACCCTTTGTTATTTCAAAAGGCATTTGGAACAAGTGTAATTGATTCTAACTTGGTAACGAAAGCGATAGCCCAATTTGAGAGAACTATGGTTTCTTTTAATTCGGATTATGATTCCTATTTTTATCAAGGAGACACAAGCGCACTTACTTCCTCAGAGAAAAATGGATATGACTTATTTTTTGGACAAGCAGAATGCATCCATTGTCATTCAGGACCTTTACTAAACGATCCTGTTTTTAGAAATAATGGGCTAGACGACGTATTTGCTGACTTAGGTTTGGGAGATGTAACGGGTCTTGTTTCAGATAATGGGAAATTTAAAGTTCCAACACTTAGAAATATTGCTGAATCCGGCCCGTATATGCACGATGGCAGATTCTCGACTTTGGAGGAAGTAGTGGAGCATTACAACAGTGGTGTTCAAGGCGGTTCGCCTAATTTAGATTCTGAAATGACACATTTCATAGGAGGATTGAGTTTAACTGCTGCTGAGAAAGCTGATCTCGTTTCGTTTTTAAAAACCTTTACAGACGATAGTTTTTTGAATAATTCAGACTTTTCAGATCCAAATTAACATTCACTAAAGATAAATTATGAGATTAATAATATATACCGTGTTTTTAACTTTTGTATCCTGCTCAACTGCAATTGACAATAAATCAAGTTTTAAGGTCGAGCACAGGGGTGCATTAAAAGACATGATGCACAAAGGGGATATTTCTGCAAAAGCAAATTTATCAGAGCTTAAAGACATGCAAAACCTTTATGCCTTGGGGGCATTAGAAAATTTAAAAGGTGAAGTTTTAATACTCAATAGTAATCCGTTTAATACAATCGTTATTGATAGTGCATTAACTTTTGATAATTCATTCAGTAAAAAAGCAACACTTCTTGTTTACGTGTGTGTTCCTAATTGGAAATCGATTAATATCCCCAATAACATTGTTGGTTATGATGAATTAGAAAAATTTATTGCCGAAAAAGCTGAAGAAAATCAAATTGATATTAACGAACCTTTTCCGTTCTTAATAGAAGGCACGCCCGCATCATTCGATTGGCACGTAATTAACTGGAAAGATGGTGATACTGAACATTCTCATGAAAAACATATTCATTCCGGACTGTACGGTACAATTAAAAATCAGCCGGTTAAGATGTTGGGGTTTTATTCTGATTCACACCATGCCATTTTTACGCATCATACTACCAATATGCATATACATGTTAAGACTGACAACAATGAAATAGCCGGGCACGTTGATGCTTTAGTTTTAGGTGAGGGAATGATTTTAAAACTACCCAATGAAACCCATTAATAAAAGCTGTATATAGCTTGATTTTCAGCTATACCTACAATTTATCTGTGAGCACTATCGTATGATAACTTGTCGAATTCCAATTCTGTTTTTACTGTCTGTAATCTTTATTAAATAAGATCCAGCTGCAACCTCAGAAGTGTTGATGTAGATTTTATTAGCACCGATTCGTTCCATAGACCTGATGATTCTTCCGGTGAAATCTGTTAACTCAAGATTGCTTTCTGTGAGATGCTCAGATTCAAGGTAAAACCCTTCTCGAGCTGGGGTTGGATATAAGTTGAATAGTAATAGCTCTTCCTCAAGAGAAACGGAAGTTAAGGTATAAATACCTGACATCGTAGAGCATCCGGCCATATTGGTAACTTCTACCTGATAGTCTCCACTTGCAGTTGGTGTGTAATTTTGCGACGTTGCTCCAGATATCAAAACTCCACCTAAATACCATTGATAATAATCTGCGGTTGTAGATTGGAGCTGCCCACCCGAAAATGTAATACTGGGCATGCCCGGTGCGGCATTAACTGTAACGGTAATAGAGTCCACATCGCTTCCCGAAGAGCTGGTTCCTGTAATGGTATAAGAGGTAGTAACCGTTGGTGAAACGGTAATGGATGCAGTAGTATCTCCGGTGTCCCAGGAATAAGTACTTGCCCCTGACGCCGTTAATGTTGCTGAATCTCCCTCACAAATACTGGTAGCTCCTGAAATGTTAACGGAAGGAGGTACGTTGCAGAAAACACTGTTCAGCGTATCAGCCAATGGAGTTCCTGCCACTATTCCCGAACCTGGTGATGTTTCAATGTAATCCCCTGTGATTTCCCAGATTATAGCCCCTCTGAGATTATTGTCTACTACGTATTGTGCTTTGAGCCCAATAGATTGTTCATCGTCATAAGAGACAAATGTGTTTAATGATCCATTGCCGGTAAGATAGGGGACTTGAGCTTGGCTGTCCCAGTTCTGAGTAAAGCTGCCCATTTGGTCTAGTACATTATAGTACAACGGACTACCGTCGTCTAAAGCAAAAGTTGTCATGTCTGCCGAACCTGTAGTGGGAACATGAAGACCAGGTGTTCCTGAGGTTTTTGCGGACCTTCCGTACCAGGCTACCCCAACAGTTATTTTTTGAGGATCCACTCCATAAAAATTGGTTAGCCTTTCTACTGTTGAATCCAAATTAAAAGTAGGATCTCCGGAAGCTGGTGCGTATAAAGGTGCATTGTGATTCGTGGTAGCATTCCAGGCTCCAAAGAAGTCGTAGGACATTAGGTTGATGATGTCTACAGTGGCCGCAACCGAGGTCCAGTCCACATCATCCATTCTATCTTCTCCTGCTCCAACTGCAATTGTAAGCATCATCGTTTTTCCAACCGATGTTCCATAGGTATCAATTGCCGACCTAATCTCCTGAAGCAAAAGAGTGAAATTATTCATGTCGGCCGGACCACCTCCGTGTGGTGTATATCCCGGATATTCCCAATCCAGATCAATTCCATCAAAATTATAGGTGGATATCAAATTAACACATGCGTTAGCAAAAGCTGTTCTTTTCACCGGATCAGCTGCAATTCCCGGAAAGTTGTCGGAGAGCGTCCATCCCCCAATAGAAGGAAGAACCGGAACACCATTGTTATGGGCAACATCTACGATGGATGTGTTTGGAAGATACCCTCCATTTATCCAATCTGTTTCACCTAAGAGAAGATTTTCATCAGCCCAGGGATCAGTTAGTGAAATTGACCCATCAACTTCAGGCTTAAAAAAGCAGTAGTTGAGGATAGTATATTTGGAATAGTCTATGCTTTGCGGGTTGACAAGTTTAGCTCTGTCGTACCATTGCCAGTTGGGGTAATAACCAACAACTTCTTTGCATTGCGCATTTAACTTTAAGGAGAGAGAAATGAGTAGGAACAGGGCAAGCATTTTTCGTGTGTTCATCATCGTCAAATTCTGTTAGATCAATATGTTGCTAACTGCTTTAATAGTTTATAGGAGCTAATATAGTGTCAGTTAACCAGTTGAACCAATAAAATCACTGCTCAATTAATTATTTGAAATGTGGACTCAGCACTTTTTCTAAAGATAGAAGGAGTAATTCCGGTAATTTTTTTGAATTGGGAATTAAAATAAGAAAGGGAGCGAAAACCTTCTCTGTAAAGTAATCTGGTGTTATGTTACTTAGCTTAGGGTCATCAGTTGGCTTCAGATACAACTTCCTAATTCATTTAGCATAACACGTATTATGAGAAAAGTTTTCGTGCTAATACTTCAAAATCTTTAACACTCTAGAATCGTTGTTAGATATAATTCTTAATAAATAACTTCCGGTAGCGATCATATTCATATCAATTTCTAATAAAAGCTCAGAACTAATTGTAATATCCTGTACTAAACTACCATCCATATTCATCAATACAACACGCGAAACATCGATTTGGTTACCAAGATCTACGAAGAGCTTAGATATAACTGGGTTCGGATATAATCTAATTATGTCTTCATTAATTGTTTCTTCAATTTTCACTGAAGTAATGTTGTAGCATGATGAAGTATCTGAACAAGGTGTTTGGTTTAATATTAATGCATAGACTCCATTTGACACAGGAGTAAATATTGAATCTGTTTCACCAGGAATAATTGTATATCCACTTGAACAATCTACCCAAAGGTAAGAACCAGTATCTGTTGCAGCCAATATCGATCCTGTTTGAATTAATACAGGCGCCAGTGGAGTATAGATGAAATTAATAGTGATAATGCTATCACAATTTCTAGAATTCAAAATAGTGTCTTTGTAAATGCCGTCAATGTTCAGACTGCCATTTCCTGAAGGAAGTGGATAGGGCGCACAACTATTTATAACAATACTGTCATAAGTATGAATGCATGATCCATTGATATATAGAGCTCCTGCAGACCAAACAGAATCTGTACTCAGTTCATTCCTTGATTCCCACATAGCTCCGGACACAATATAATTTTCGGATATAGCCGTTGACATACCATAGAACGTATTGCTTCCTCTATCAAACGCAATACTTTTTCGGACTAATTCCCAAGCATTCGTGGTGCTAGAAAACTCAAATAAATGTGAAGCTCCAGCCTTAGTCAAATAGTTATTTCCAATTGAGTCGGTTTTGTCATTAGGAGAGGAAATAATAATCTTATCATTTATGATTCCAACCGCATGGCCGAATGACTCATTTGGCCCTCTATATAACGCAACTAGTTTCTGTTCAAATAACCAAGTTCCAAAAATGTTTTGTCTAAATACATACGCAGACCCTGCACCTACAATTGAATTTAGTTCATTCTCATCTTCATCATCATTATCACTACCAACAATAAGCAAACTATCTGTGGCATCGATAGCGCGCCCAAATAAATCAAGAGCACCATTTATTGGCGAAGTTAAATGGGCAGTTTCTATCCAAATACCACTCCCGTTCTTTTCAAAAACGTGAACGCCACCTGAATTCACTTGCCCTCCATTATCTTCAAAGTCTGCTCCTACAAAAATATTCTTAGCAGTGACGTTTACACTGGAACCAAAAAAATCTTGAAATTGGCGATTACTCGAAACAAGTTTTTGTGTTTCTTGCCATTGGCCACTTGAAGATAATTCAAACACATATGCGGCTCCAGCGCCATCTATTTGGTTAAGACCTAGCTCATCTTCCCCTTCGCCATAGGCTCCAACTACCAAAATACTATCATGAAGCTCAACACTATATCCGAAAAACGCCCAAGAAGTTCCTCTGTCAGCGGCAACTATTTTTTGATGAAAACTCCAATCTCCGGGGGCGATTTCTTTATATATATAGACAGATCCTGCTTCATCAATAGTATTCAAATAAGATTCATCTTCATCTTCATGGGGGGCTCCCACAGCTATATAACCTCCGTGTATAGATACATCACGTCCGAAAAGATCATCAGCATCAAAGTCAGGAGCCAAAAGGCTATCTCTAAAACTCCAAGTGTCAAATGACCTCTGATAAATAAAGGCATATCCAGCATCAATTAAAGAATCTGTGGGAGATGTAAAAACATCTTTGTTCCAAGCACCGCTAATGATAGTTTTTCCTTGAATACTAACCGCAGTGCCCTGTCTATCATTATACTTCCTGTTTGGGGCTACTACTTTTTGCTCTTGTGAATAATCTTGAGCGTGGAAATCTGTCAAAATTAGCATTGAGCAAGAAGTGAACAAAACAAACTGAAGAACCAATCGGAAAACAATACTCATAGTGTAGAATGTATTATTGATAGAGAAAGTTAGGTAAATTCTATTTGATTTAGACCTATATGAATACCAAATGCCAGGAGGGAGTCATTTAGAATTCACCATTTGGTCAGCAATTTTCAATTCTGGCAAAAATCTATAGATTGTTGTGCAGTAGGAAAATCGCGTAGAATTTTCAATCAAGGGAATTATGCAGAATACTAAAACTATGAGAATTACAGAAACCCAATTTGTGGGGCTATTTAAGCATAACACAAATTATAAGGACAAACCATGGGATTGGAATAATTTGCTCAGGCAAATGCTCAAAAAGAAAATCTATTTAGTTCCGGAAGAACCTCAGACATAATATGCATTATAACACGAACGATAAGAAGGATGGTTTATATTTTAAAAAACCATTCGGGAATTCATCCACAGGATTCTCTGTAAAGTAAATTGTACAGGATAAATGATTCTATGACATTCTCAAAGACTTAATAAAACCTATATGTAGCTTGATTTGCAGATGTACATACAATTTACCACGTTTGTCTTATAATTAATATTATGTTAAATAGGATTTTAAGCGCATACACTCCATTATTAGAATCCGTGAGTAATAACCAAGGCTGCCAAAATGAAATTAAAGGACCAATAACGATCCGAGTGAAGTAAGACTTCCTTCCTCTTCCAGTAAAATTCTGTAATAACCTGCCGGCAATTCGACCCCGTCAATATTAACAAAATTGCCTTGAATCTTTTTCTTAAGTACTACGCGACCAATTGATGAAACCGCCACCAAGTTCGCCTGGTCGGATACAAATCTACTTAATTCAATGTTTCCATTGTGTATCATCGGATTTGGAAAGATGCTGGCTGAAATAGCTGCAGGCGGATCATTGGTTGTTGTATCTTCAATATAATACACCCGAGCGTTTCCGGTTTCAATGCCGAATGCATTTTCCCCTGAAAACGCTCCTATAATTACTGAATTGCCATCTGCGCTAATGTCCACAGAAGAACCTGACCTCGCGTCTATGCTTTCTCCATGAATATTCTCTCCAATTTGATTCCATTGGCCAGATTCCCATTTAAACACTTTAACGTTTCCTCCCCAACTATAAGGATCTGATGAACTTCCTCCACCAGCTGCCAACACATTCCCGTCTGCACTAAGGCTTAAAGATTTACCTATAAAGCTATCTTCTTCCAGAATTTCAGTCCCCTTTAAAACCCATGAACTGCCGTTCCAACGAAACACCTTAACATAACCCACC
>JABJPZ010000097.1 GCA_018663635.1 Crocinitomicaceae bacterium | reverse complement strand
AATCAAGGAGTGGAAAGCGAAAGTGGTCTCTAATTATAACGTAGCAACGTTTATCAAAGAGTTTATAGTTGAAATTCCTGAGGATATGGACTACAAAGCTGGTGGATATATCCAGATTAACATTCCAAAATGCACCATTAATTATTCAGATATGGATGTTGAAGCGCATCCACAGGATCATCCAGGTGAACCGGAGAAATTCAAGGCTGATTGGGATAAATTTGGTTTATGGCCATTGGTGATGAAAAATGATGAAGAAGTTGTTCGTGCTTATTCAATGGCATCTTATCCAGCTGAAGGTCGAAAAATCATGTTGAATGTTAGGGTTGCGACACCACCTTGGGACCGCAAGAACAACGATTGGATGAAAGTCAATCCTGGTATAGCATCCTCTTATATTTTTAATTGTAAAGCAGGTGATGAGGTAACCATCTCGGGACCTTATGGGGAATTTTTCATCAACGAATCTGACTCAGAAATGCTTTACGTTGGTGGAGGTGCAGGAATGGCACCTATGCGGTCACATTTATACGAGTTATTTAAAACATTAAAAACAGGTCGGAAAGTAACCTATTGGTATGGAGGTCGCTCACGTGCGGAATTGTTCTATATACATTACTTTAGAGATCTTGAAAAAGAGTTTTCCAATTTTAAATTTTATTTGGTTTTGTCAGAGCCATTGGAATCTGATAATTGGGTTGAGAAGAAAGACATTGATGATCCAAATGGCGATGGATTTCTAGGATTTGTGCATAATGCTGTAATTGATCAGTATCTAAGTAAGCACGATGATCCTGAGGATATTGAGCTTTACTTCTGTGGACCTCCACTAATGAATGTTGCCGTTCAGAAAATGGGTGAAGATTTCGGGATACCTGATGACAGTATAAGATTTGATGATTTTGGTGGGTAACACTTGTCACAATAGTATTTTTAAAAAGTCCCGATTGATTGGGACTTTTTTGTTTTCGCTGCTTTTCTATTCCTGCGTAGATAACACCAATACGAATGGATCTAAGTCATTAGAAAAGGATGAATCGAGTAAAAAAAACAGTTTGGAAAGTAATTTCTATACGATTGAAGGGTTTGCGCAAGGAACGACATATCAAATAAAATATGAGGCTTCACACGATTTAAAAATCAAACGCGAAATTGATTCATTACTACAAGATTTTGATTGGCACTTATCAACGTATTTGGATTCAAGTTTAATTTCCGATTTTAATAATGCAGATGTTCAGTTCTATTGCCAAATTGTTTCCGGTATTATAGCGAATTGCTTTTCAGAATCTCGGAAAATTTATGAAGTTACTGATGGCGCTTTTAATCCAGCTGTTTATCCATTGGTTGATTTTTGGGGGTTCTACGACATGGCCAATAAAGAACACCAGCCAACTCGTCATGAAATTGATTCAATATTAAAATTTGTTGTTTTTGATTCTACCGCTATTCAATTGATTCAAAATAAATGGGTAGATACTGATAAGCTAATGGCCAACGAACTATGTAAAGTTGATGCAAGACTGAAGCTGGATTTCAATGCCATAGCGCAAGGTTTTTCAGTAGACTTAATTGGATTCTTCTTGCATTATCGAGGAGTCGAAAATTACATGGTGGAGCTAGGTGGTGAAGTGAAATGTAGAGGTGAGAATGCATATGGTAATTTATGGAAGATTGGTATTGATCGTCCAACTGATGAGGCGAGTGCGTCCGCTAGAGTACTTAATGCAGCGGTTCTTTTGGATAATAAGGGCTTAGCAACCTCGGGTAATTATAGGAAGTTTTATGAGCTCGACGGAGTTAAATATGCGCACACGATCGATCCTAGGACAGGCATGCCTGTTTCTCATTCCTTATTAAGCACGACGGTTGTTTCTGAAAAAGCTTCTGTGTCGGATGCTTATGCGACGGCATTTATGGTTTTAGGTGTAGAAGAGACTAAGCTATTTCTTGAAAAAAATGAAGAATTGGACTTGGATGTCTATTTAATTTATGCCAATGCTAATGGAGAATTTATTACTTGGATGAACAGCGGTATGAAAGAAATTATAGAGGAATTTTAATTCAGAAGGAATTATTTAGTTTTGAATTAGGGTAGTGGTTGAATTTCACTTTTACATTTTTCGTCTGGTCGTGCTCCGCAAACTCCACAAGAAGCACCGTCTTCTTGAAGTAAAGGATTGTTACTTGCGCATGTGCCTGCAAATTCCCCTCCTTTTTTTGCCCATATTTTAATTGCAATTCCTGCAACCGCAAGCCCCAAAAGGCCGATAGAAAGTAACGCTAACTTCATGGTAACAAAGTTAAGGATTATTGTGGAATTAATTCTCCTGAACCGGTCATTGCAACATCGATAATTGTTGGATTACCAGAATAATACACATTGCCCGATGACTCAATAACTCCATTAATTGAATTTGTGGCATTCAATTTTAGCCATCCTGTTGAATTCCAGTGAATAGCAGCCTTTGTTGAAATTAATTGCGATGCATCAACATCACCATGACCAAAATAATAGAAGTAGCTATCTGCGCAAGTACCAACTAATTTAATATTTGTGACTCCGACATTCACAATAAAGAAACACGAATCACATTCAAGCGTTAAATCAATATTTCCGTTTGCACGATCCGCATCAACAGTAATATTCTTCGTTACAGGAGTTTCATTTGACAAGTTCCCGGATCCATAAAGTAAAACCTTATTAAGATTTAGACTATTTAGGAAAACTTTAGTTTTGTAATTAAGGTCTCGTAAGAATGAACATCTATTATCGTCTCTTATAAATAGCGTGTCATTAGAAACTTCTGTCACAATAAAACCAATGAGATTTGCGCCTGATTCTACAACTATCGAATTATCAGTGGTGTCCGTTAGTATTAAGTCAATGTGATCGTCTAAAACCACAAACGAATAAGGTTTAAGCGACCTTGATTCAACGGTGATATTTCCAATGTTTTTGAAACATCTTCTATTTTCTACTTTCTTACATCCGGTCAATGAAAAGATAAATGAGATGCCTATTAAGAATTTACATAGATTCATCCTGCTTACCATTTTTGTCTTTTTTTGTGTTCTGAATAAATCTATATCCAATGCCTAATTCCATGTATTCAGCGATACCGAAATGAGTTTTTATACCGAATGAAGCAACGATGCCAGTCTTTGCAAATCGCTTTCGGTACCCGATTTTTTGATACAATGGACCATTTTCTTTATACTCTGATAATAGATAAACTCCTTGCTGTAGGAAGACTGAATTATCATTAAACTTTAATTCCAAGCCACCAAATCCACCAATTTGCAGACTCATTAAATTGGGGTTACTACCTGACTCTGTCGCTGCTAGCAAACTTGGATTGGCAAATACATCTATGCCAGAGCACCATGCAAATTTTGGTGAAAACTGATGTAAATACTGAAAACCCAATGAACCCACAAGGTATTTTTTAGGATGATGAAGGCTTACTTGCCGAGCACCACCAAATAGAAACACTTCGTGCGCTCTGATAAATAATGATTCGTCATTTGTGTAATTAGTATGATTCGGTATTTCTAATTTTTCATTGGCAGGATTACCTACGGCAAATCCAACGTATACCGTTGGAATATTGATTCCTAAATTAGGGGAATTAAACGATGCATTTGAGAAATGAGTTATTGCTATTCCATATTTAATAAATTGCAATTTTATTGATACCTCTCCTTCAATTGCCACGTTAATAATGGAATTAATGTGAGTGCCAATGGTAACATTTTTGTTGTTTGTGACCTGATCAAATGGTTTTTGAACATAGCCTATGCCTCCTCCGAATTTCAATCGTGGAGCAAATTTACCTAAACCTAGTTTAAATCGAATGTTTGGATAAAGTCCAAAACAGTGCCCAATTTGTTTAGGGTTCCCTGTATTTAGGTACAAGAATGAAAGGCCATTAACCGGTTTAGTATAGTTAGTGCTTAGGTGAGAAACTCCGGTGGGTTCCGATAAATAACTAAGTTCAAACGTTGAGGAATGGCCTTGTATAAGATGCCTCATGCTTGATCTATGTGCAACTAAGAATCCAGAACCGTAAGCGGCAGCGATATATCGTCTAGCTCCTTGACCAAGTCCAGTTGTTACAGTTAGAACCGCAAGTACTGATATGACATATCGTTTCTTCATTTTGCTACATTGCAATTTACTGCAATTCTCAGAATCTATTATCCTCTAATTTCGATTTAGAAATGCTACAATTATTCTCATGGTTTTTGTGTTTCTGCAGTAACAGACTGTACATTCGTTCTCTATTATCTTCAATTCCTGAACAGACTATGCCCTTGGAGTCATTCAAAAAGAAAATATCATTTAATGGATCTGAAGATAGATGTGTAATAAAGGCACCGGGAATGATTACTTCTTCCTTGTTGCATTGTACTGTTAATAATGTGATTAAATTAAATGTTATAAAGAACTTTAACATGTTTTCAAAGTTAACGGATAAGCATTAGATTCGAATAGTCTTTGTATACAGAAATTTACATACTTCGAAATTAATATGAATAAAATGAGTGGTGTTGAAAACAAGCTGGCAGCTTTTGAGCGATTACTTACAATAATGGATGAATTGCGAGCGAAGTGCCCGTGGGATAAAAAGCAAACCATAGAATCTCTGCGATACTTAACAATTGAAGAAACTTATGAGCTTTGTGACGCGATAATAAATCAAGACATGGAGGAGATTAAGGGGGAGCTGGGTGACCTTTTTTTACACTTGGTTTTTTATTCTAAAATTGCTTCGGAAACGAATTCTTTTGATGTCTCTGATGTGTTAAATGGGGTGTGTGACAAGCTAGTCGAACGGCACCCACATATTTATGGTGATGTAAAAGTGACAGGTGAAGAAGAAGTAAAGGCCAATTGGGAAAAGATTAAGCTTAAAAATAAAAAGGGTAAACAGTCTGTTTTGGGTGGTGTTCCTAATTCGCTACCAGCAATGGTAAAAGCTACTCGAATGCAAGAAAAGGCGAGGGGCGTTGGTTTTGATTGGGACAATCAACAACAGGTTTGGAATAAGGTCAATGAAGAGCTGCAAGAATTTAAGGCGGAAGTAGATGCTCAAAGTAATGAAATAGAAGCTGAATTTGGAGATGTACTTTTTTCGATGATTAATTATGCAAGATTTATTGGAGTGAATCCAGAAGATGCACTTGAGAAGACCAATAAAAAGTTTATAAAGAGGTTTCAGTATCTTGAAACCGAATCGGCCAAAGATGGCAAGGTTATGGGCGAAATGACATTGGCAGAAATGGATAAGTACTGGGAACGTGCCAAGACAATATAATTATTTATATTAGACCACTTTTCTTTACATTTCTAAGTTTCGTCCTCTTTCTTATTCGAATTATTACGCTAAACATTATTCCTAACACAATCAAAACGAGCGCGATTAGTTTTTGATCTTGCGATATGAAATGTACCGTTTTAACTGTGCCGAAATTGGAAGTATTGAGCTGCAGAGAATTAGAAATTTCTGATGATATAATGGTGGCTCTGTCGTTTACAAAAGAACGCATATTATCGAGGTCTTTATTCCATGCAAATGTTGAAGTTGGATGGCCCCATCGGTCAATATGAGCTGGAAGATGGGGAGCAATAATATTCGATATACTATCAATTATTTTAAAGCATCGAGTGGGAGAGAGGTAAGTATTCAGCAATTCAGCATAGCGATTAGTAAAATCAGTTTGATAGTTTTTATT
>JABJPZ010000096.1 GCA_018663635.1 Crocinitomicaceae bacterium | reverse complement strand
TTGTTCACGACATCCAATTTGAAGTCATTTCTTGTCCAGGAAACAACAATCCCGATCCACCGATTGCTGGAATTACAAATTTTAGCGGTTCCGGAACTCAAACAGGTCCAAATCAAATTCAAATTTGCGAAGGAGACAATTTTTGTTTTGATATTATTTTTTCTGATCCGGATGGCGATTCTTTATACATGTCATCTAATATCGATTCTGTTCTTGCTGGCTCGACATTCACTACCTCCTGGAATGCAACGGGTGATGAATGTACTGCGAACGTCTGCTGGACAGCACTCCCTGGGTCTCCACCATTTACCTCTTTTACGATTATCGCTGAAGATAATGCATGCCCTATTAAAGGATTTTTCTCCTATCCTATTGAAATTTCTATCGTTAGTAGTACGTGGGCCGGTTTTGATGAAATAATGTGTCTTGGACAGGGTGTTCAACTCAATGCCAATGGCGGTTCAAATTTTAACTGGTCTGTCATTTCGGGAGACCCGCTGAGCGTACCCGCTAATTTCAGTTGCAACCCTTGTCAAAATCCAATTGCCGACCCGGCTATCACAACAGTTTACGAAGTAATTAGTAACCTTTCTGGCGGATGCGTTAATGTTGATACGGTCACTGTTAATGTAGTGCCAGATTTTGCACACACACTGACACAATCTGCTGCTAGCACTTGTCTTTTTGATCCCGTTCAAATCAATTTAACTACCTCTCCTACTGGAGCATACGGATATAATTGGTCACCAGCTACCTTCCTAGATAATCCTCTTATATCAAGTCCCTTAGCTAATATTACAACACCGGGAACTTATACCTATTATGTAGATATTACAAGTCCTGATGGTTGCGTAAAAACAGATTCAGTGACTATTAATATTGCCAATTCCGTTTCGCCCGTTTTTATTCTAACAGCATTAGATTCTTCTATTTGTGGAACTACAACGCAACTCTTTGCCACACTAGACTCAACGCTAGTTTCTGCTGGTATCGAGGACGATTTTGAATCTGGAACAATAAACCCATTAATATGGGGGTCAGTTGATAATGGAACACCGGGTGTTGGTTGCGGAGCCAACGGCGGTTCAACAGCAGCATTGCATTTTGACAGCAGTACAGGCGATCGAGCCGCAACAACCGTCGGAATAAATACAGCTCCATGTACAACAGTTGATTTTTGCCTTTTTATTGGAAATTCTGGATCAGGTGGTGCGCCTTGCGAAAATGCAGACATTAACGAAGATGTTATATTAGAATACTCCGTGGATGGCGGAATTACATGGGTGTTAATGCAAACTTTTCTGCAATCCGATTGGGATGCATTAAATGCCTGGCAGTGTTTTTCAATTCCTATTCCAGGGGCAGCGTTAACTGGTAACACCATGTTCAGATGGATTCAGCCGAATTATTCTGCCTGTACAGGTTGTGATAATTGGTCATTAGATGATGTACAGGTTACATGCGCGTTCACAAGTACTTTTGATTTTGCATGGACAGGCCAGGCCTTGAGTAATGCCACCGATCAGAATCCTTTTATTACACCAATTACTACTAACAATTATGTTGTTACTGTTACGGATGCGTCGTCAGGTTGTACTTTTGTGGACTCCATTTTAATCGATGTGTTTTGCCCTCCCTGCTCACCCCCATTTCCTACTTATCAGGATGTCACTTGTGTCGGGTCCTGTGATGGTTATATCATTGCTAATGCTGTTGGATCGGATGGTCCACCTTGGAACTTCACTTGGACCGACGCGTTGAGTGGTGCCGTTTTAGGCACACTGACCACTAGCAATGCTTCAGACACGTTATTAAATTTATGTGCAGGGACATACACGGTTACTGTAACAGACACTTTAGGTTGTGCAAGAGATACTACCGTGACTCTTAATGAGCCACCACCGATGTCATTAATCCCTTCTAATGACACCATAATTTGCATCGGTGGAACAGCTTCAATTTCAGCAATTCCAGCCGGTGGAAACGGCGCTCCCTACATCTTAAACTGGACTGGATTAAGCGGGAATGGGCCTCATCCCGTTTCACCAACAACAGATTCGTGTTTCGTTTTAATTGCCACTGATGTACTAGGTTGTTCTTCAGCCTTGGATTCCATTTGCATTACAATGAATCCTCCACTTAGTATTCAAACATCACCTGATGATACGGTTTGCCCTGGTGATCAAGCATCCATTTCTGCCACAGGTTTTGGCGGAATTGGCTCACCATACACCTACCTTTGGAGCAATATTGTAGGTGACTCGATAGGCAACAGTTCACCGTTAACGGTCATACCAAATGCCGACGCAACACAGTACATTGCAACAATATCAGATGGATGCGAAACACCGCCTGCTTCAGATACAGTTACCATTTATTATTACCCTACTCCCATTCCACTGGTTACGAGTGACATAATTGAAGGGTGCTACCCAATCGATGTCTTGTTCACGAATTCAACTTCAGCTGGAATGAGCGCCAATTGTTTTTGGAATTTTGGAAATGGAATTACAAACAACACATGTAATCCACCTGTAATTACTTATGAGATACCCGGTTCATATGATGTTGGATTAACCATAACGTCAACTGATGGCTGTGTTGGTGACACAACAATAACAGCGTACATTAATGTATATGATTATCCCAACGCACACTTTGCATTTGGGCCACAACCAACAAATGTTTTGGAACCGGAAATATCATTCGTCAATCAGTCCTCTGCAGATGCGAATGCATTCTCGTGGGAATTTGGATCAAGTGGTGCCTATGGAAATTCTAACGAGGAAACTCCTGTAATTATTTTCCCGGATACCGAACCTGGATCCTATCCAGTAGAATTGGTCGTTACGAATGACGACGGGTGCCAAGACTCTATATCTTGGATTGTTCAAATTGACGGTGTTTTCACCTGTTATGCACCAAGTGCATTTACCCCAAATGGTGATGGAAACAATGACTTTTTCTTTTTGCAAGGCGAATCTATTGACGATGAAGAATTTGAACTCAGCATATTTGATAGATGGGGAGGCATTGTTTTTTCTTCCAACACCTACACAGCAGCTTGGGACGGTCTTCTGAAAGGTGGTACTAACCCTGCTAAATCTGATGTATATATCTGGCGCGTAGAAACTAGAAATGCCATTACTGGTGAAAGGGTTGAATTAAAAGGACATGTCACCCTTTTAAGGTAGAATCATTCACAGTCTGAACTAAAACTTGATAATAAGGTTGTTTTTGCATTTTCGCTTTTAACCAACAATAAAAAGCCATTGCTAGTAAATCCTCTTGATCTGTTGGCAATCGCTCAATTTTATCATCCACTTTTTGAAAAAATGATTCTGTGGCAACCTCTTCAGGGTAATTAATCAAATATTTTATTAACCCAATAAACGTTTTGACCCTCGAATACATGGTCGTCGACAAAAGCTTAGAAAAAGACCTTTCAATACCATTCAATCGTGATAAGGCAATCTCATAATTTTCACGTTCATACTGATTTATAACATCCACCAGATTCTTTCTTAACATCCACTCCTTCCCCATTTTCTTTTCACACCATTTATCAGAATGATGTATCGTCAATAGCACTTGATTTGCTTTATAATATTCTTGGTTTTGAAAGTAAAAAACTGTCAAATTCAATTTTAAGTCTAAAATATACCTCATGGATAATCGATTCTCAAAATTCAAGATATAGCCTTCGATTAATTTAACAGATTCTTGATTAAAGCCCAGGTAGCTTTTGGCAGAAGCATACAGCAATACATATTTCGGATAAAATTTACCAATCAATGATTTGTTCTGAGAACTAATAGCCTTTTTTAATTCCTGTAGATACTTCAAACATCTTTCAAAATTCCTATTTCGATACAGAACATGAGCAATCATATACAATAGCTCAATACGAATTTGGACATTCCTTTTAGTAAACCCCCCATCATTTTCAACTTTTTCAAACTCCTCTATAATCATCGGTTCAAAACGAGAAAAATCTTTTTCTACCAAAACACCAATTCTGATTATCGATAATATTTTCAGAAGATGATTTGGCTTTTTTGAAAAAGCATGGCTAATGCCAGTATCATAAAACAGCTTTCGAATTGAAACACTAAGGTCTTCGTCCAAAGAACCTGTTTTGTGTTTGTGTAACAAATAACGAATGCGAGCCGCCAAGACATTTACCTTTTCATCCTGCTTTGCTTGTCTCCCATTTTCTTCCAATTTGCGCACTATTGTCTCTATATCTGGCGCATATTCAGGATGCCATTGCTCAATTTGTAAATTGAAAATGTTATCCATCAAATCGTGCAGTTCAGATTTATATGCCAAGTCTTCCGATTTTTTCAAATAAGACCACCCTATTTGAGGTAGATCACGACTAAATAAGTGCTGAGACAGGGAAAGCATGCCCATTACTTTTGAAGCAGCTGTTTCATCTTCATCCATCCTTTTCAAAGCGACAAAATCAATGAGCTGCTTTATTAACCGTTTCCGAAGCATATTATACGCTTCTCTATTTTCACTATTGTACAACTCATGAATGATATCTTTTGGTTTCTTTTCTGGATACTCAGCAATTATTTCAAAAAGTTCAAGGTCTCTCCTTTTGTCTTTACTCCTTTGACGCTGAGTAAAAACTCTGAATTCTTTTTTTTCATCATCTGTCAAAGAAATAATTACTGATTTCAATTGATCTACAGCCATTATAGTACGTATTTATAAAACTAAAAAACCTAAGTTAATAACAGATTTATGTAAAATTAACATTTTTTAAATGTACGTATAAATAAGTTAATTGATTTATTAAATGAACAACTCAGTCTACTTTTATATCCATAAATAATCAACATGAAAAATTGGACACCTCTATTCATAACTCAGTTTCTAGGCATTCTGAATGATAACTTACTTAAACATCTGATTATTTTCATCAGCATTCTTTGGATATCCAGCGAATTACAAGATGTCATTATTCCGATCGCAACTGCATTACTCGTACTACCCTATATTTTATTTAGTCCATTTGCAGGGTTTTTGTCTCAAATCAAAACGAAAAGAACGATAGTGAGAATAGCCAAATTAGCAGAAATACCAATTATGATAATTGCTGCATTTGCTTTTAGTATAGAAAACATCTCCCTGTTATTGCTATGTCTTTTTTTAATGGGCTTTCAGAGCGCGATTTATTCACCAGCTAAACTTGGACTCATCAAGGACATCTCTCACGGCTCAAATGTTTCCAAAGGAACTGGTATAATGGAATTTTTTGGTTTTCTAGCTATCTTATTTAGTACCGTTCTAGCTGGATTTATTGCAAATTTATCTTCCAATCAAAATTCCACTATTGCATTCACCCTTATCTCCATCGCATTTATTGGCTGGCTAGCCAGCTTATTAATTCAATCAAAAAAGCACAAGGAGAGAAGGCAAAAATCAAATCTCTCCATTTTACCTCTTAAATTCTTAAAAAGCTCTTACAGGAAATCAAAGAAAAACAAAGGACTCAACTCTGTGATTTTAGGTCTCGGGATGTTTTGGATGATTGCATCTTTACTCCAAATGAACTTACTGGTATATTGCAATGCCTACTTAAATTTGAATACTCTTGAAACAAGCGTAGTCTGGGCAATTGTAATTGTCGGTATTGCATTAGGTTGCATCTTAGCTGGTGTAATCAACAAACAACGTGTAGAACTAGGCATTTCTGTTTTAGGCACAATTGGCCTGGCTATTTTCACATCATTAATTGCATTCTCAGAACCAAGCATTAAAACATTCTGTGTTTATTTATTTTTTGGAGCGATGAGCGCCGGAGTTTTTAAAGTCCCTCTGAACAGTTGGATGCAAGAAAGGTGTACAACAAGAGATCTATCCAATCGTTTGGCTTACCTGAATATGATTATTTTTATCATCGTCTTGCTTTCTTCTGTAATTTTCGCCTTACTTACCTTCAACTCTGATAGCATAGGAATATTCAAATTCATTGCCTACACTTCCATTTTACTTGCTCTAATAATGACATTAAAAAACCCTTCAGAACTTATCCGTATTATCGTTTTTTTTGTAGCGAGAACCTGTTACAAAATGAATATCAAAGGAATTCATAACATCCCAAAAAAGAGCGGTGCACTTATCGTTGCTAATCACCTCTCTTTTATGGACTTCATACTAATTGTAGGGGCGGTACCAAGACAAGTACGTTACGTGATGTTTAAAGGAATTTATGATATAAAATGGCTCAAATGGTTATTCAAAAGCTTAAACATGATACCGATTTCCCCTCGTTCAAAAAACAATTTGAGCACATTCAACCAATTATGCCAGGATCAAATCAACAAAGGTCATATAGTTGTCATTTTCGCAGAAGGCATGATTACCAGAAACGGACATATTCATGAATTTAAAAAAGGGCTAGAACACATTGCGAAAGGAATAAATGCCCCCATAATACCGATCCACATGGACGGAGTTCTTGGGACTCCATTCACCTATCTCTCTGGGAAAAGCAGCGCTGAAAAGTTCACATTTAAAAATTTAAGAAAGAAAGTATTTATTAATGTTGGTGCTCCAATGGCATCAAGCAGTTCCGCTTTTAACGTTAGACAAACGGTAACAAAATTACAGGCAGAAAGTGTGGCCAATCGAATAGATGATCAAGAATTAGCCCATCATGAATTCATCAAATACAGCTTAAAAAACTTAAAAAATATTGCATTTGAAAATGCACTAATGCCCGTTACCCACAAATCGCTTCTTCAACAAGTTTTCAGAAGAGCAAATGGAATAAAAAACGTTTTACACGATAAGGCATATGGAATTTTATTTATTTCCGACGAATACGAACACGCCATCACCACATTAGCAATGAGCGTTGCTGGTAAAACAAGCATTCTTGCAGAAAAATCTGGCAAAAACATTAGCACTTTAAGAAAAACCTACAAGTGCAATACAGTATTAACAGACCAACCAATTGGAAATGTAGATTTTGAGCCCATTTGGCTATCTCATTTAGATCAAAGAAAATTTAGTCTAATGAAAATTCGTTTTTTAAAACTGACCAGAACCATAGACTACTTTTTTAATAATAAGCACGACAAATACGACGATCTGATGATCGGCTCTACATCCAATTTACATACAGCTCTGACCCATCAAAATATTATTTCAACAATTTATGGACTTCAGCAAGTAAACAACCTTAAAAAATATGGTAATACGAAAGCCTTTTTTGAAAGAAATTCTACAATCCACAACCTGCTGAACGTGTGGTTACCAGCATCAAAAGCAATTATCGGAATGCCTAACACTAACTTAAAAGGTTTAAATACAATTATTGGTAAAGAAGATGACCTGCATCAGATAATTGGAAGTCCAGAAGTGAATGATTTGAAGTACATTATAACTGACTACCAACGCAATAGCATTCTTACTGATGTTATCGACACAGAAGTAACAACCATACAACGAGGATTTGGACTATTGGAAAGCATCCCAATACTCAGCTTAAACACCAATGACTTCAACGGCAAAGATATCGCTGGAAAACCATTGTTTCAAGCCGGAACTAACCTAAAAACAGCAGGCCGTCCAATACCAGGAATAGCCGTGCAAATTGTTGACCCTTCTAACTGGACTAAACTTTTAAACTCAAACGAAGTAGGCGCCATCCTAGTAAAAGGAGCACAAATAGCACAACACCTAACAATTAAAAGCGCCGAATGGATTAACGGATGGTTCAACACTAACATGTCGGGATACTTAGACGAAAATGGCTTTATGCATATAGTAAAAGCTTCTGACGAAACAAAATAACTTCGCTGAAACTAGCAGCCCTAATTATAATCTGATCTTTTTAAGATCACTAACATATTTTGGATTAGTTGCGTAGCCAACATCTTCAAGAAATTTGTAATAATCACCCCCTTTGAAATGTCGATCTTGCCAACGCTTGTAATAGCGCACGCAATCTACCCAATCAGTAAAAACCAAATACTTTTTCTTGTAGTAAAAACCGAATATGTTGTTCCTGGAAAGAGAGCAATGTGTACATTTAAACCAGCCTGTTTCAACTATTGCCTGCTGCAAAACAACGTCCGCATGCTTTACTTTTTCTTGCTTTAATATAATTTTCAAGTTTTCAATAGTTAGTTCTGGTGTCTTAACCAAATTCGTAGATATTATTGAATCTCCAGCATTTGCACTGAAAGCAGAAATTAAAATCAAACCAAATAACCATACCCGCATGACCAACATTTTTAAACCAGATGCAAATTTATACGTATTTGTTCTTTATTCCACCGTTAATTTAGACCAATTAACAGAACTCACTGCTTAATGGGCAATTGCACACTTTAAATAAGCAATCTAACAAAACAACTAAATGGAATCATAATTCGGGAAATAAATCAACAAATGGAGACATCCGAAGACATGAAATAGCCAAATCGGACGTATTTTTTCTTTTTTTATCGACACTTGTATTTGATTGATTGTGTATATTTACAACGAAGTGAACACCCTATTGAGCGCGTCTCAGAACCACTTCGGTTGATTAATACCTGGATAAATGAAAAGGTTTTTTGCCGCGCTATTTTTTATCTTTCTTTGCCTCAATGCTGTATTTGGGCAAATTCTAATTATCAATGAAGTTTCTCAAGGCGTTTCTGGAAATAAGGAATACGTAGAGTTCGTTGTCGCTGATACTGCTGCTTTTTATGATTGTGGCTTAACTGCTCCTCCCTGCGCGGACATCAGAGGCTGGATTTTTGATGACAATAGCGGCTATCATGGTTCAAGTGGCGTTGCACCAGGCGCAATTCGATTTTCGAACGATCCTCTATGGTCATGTGTTGACTTGGGTACAATCATTGTAATTTACAACGACGCGGATCCGAATCCTCAAATTTTGGGAGATGATTTATCCACATCGGATGGTAACTGCGTATTAATAGCACCCATCAGTAATGCATCACTATTCGAAACCAATTCAACCACCCCAGGAGCCATAGCCTGTTCTTATCCACCAGCCGGATGGACGCCAGGAGGCAACTGGTCTAGTGTAACCCTTGCTAATGGTGGCGACTGTGCTCGAGTTGTGGATTTATCAGGCTGTGAAGTTTTTTCTGTTTGCTGGGCAAGTAATAATCTGAATACTCAAATTTATTTTTCTGGCGGATCTACATCTGGGTCTTCAGCAACAAATACAGTTTATTATTTTAATGGAATTGACCCTTCAGACCAATCGAATTGGACAATAGGATGTGCTGATGTTCCTGCTTGTGGCGTAGAAAACCAAACGCCCGGTTTTGCTAACAATCCTGCAAACGCAAATTTTATTGCACAATTTAATAATAGCTGCATGCCAATTAGTCCGATTACTGCTAACGTCATTGTATCTGATGATTGTGGCTGTAATGGATCGGTTACCGCTGCCTGTACAGGCTCTATTCCTGGTTACACCTATAATTGGACCGACGATAGCTTTATAGCCACTGGTCAAACGAATGCGACTGCAACTAACTTATGCAGTGGCGACTACTATCTAATTGCAACTTCACTTATTGGATGCGAAGATACCATTCAATTTACCGTTACTAATATTCCACCACCTTCTGCAGGAACAGATAATACGATCATTGCCTGCACAGATGATGTTCCATTCAATCTATTAGATTCACTTTTAGGCACTCCAGACATTACTGGCGGCTGGACGGGACCGTCAATATTAGCTGGCGGTTACCTCGGCACTTTTAACCCCGCCAGTTCAAATGTAGGCACATACAGCTATACTGCCGGCACAGGTACGCCTTGCCCAGACACAGCTAATATTTCAATAACATTAGATGTTCCTCCACTCTTCTTACCTATTCTAGATTCCGTTTGCCCAGGTGATGATGCCATTTTTGCAACAGCAAGTAATAACACCACATTATGGTCTAACGGACATACAGGAGACACTCTTTTCATACCCGTATTTACAGACACTACATTCACTGCCAGCACTTCTAATGGCTGTGGAAATTTTCAATTTTCAGACACTGCCTATGCGTATTCAGAAGATCCTTTTGACTTATCTCTAAGCCAAACAGGAAGTTTAAATTTATGCCCAGGAGACACCATTCGAGTTATCGTGCACAACAACAATAACATAAATTTTATCTGGAATACAGGTTTAATAAATGACACCGCAACAATTTCTGATCCAGGCTTATTTTATACTTCTGGTGATGGACTGTGTTTCACTATTTATTCAGACACTTTAATTGTAACAATATCCGATTGCGAAGAACCTTTCACCAATGTTGTTATTCCCAATATATTTACCCCTAATTCTGACCAATCGAATGACGTATTTAGGATAGTCGAGCACACGAATCTTGCCAACGCAACTGGGCAAATTATAAATCGATGGGGACAAGTAATGAAAATCTGGAATGGACTAGATGATTCATGGAACGGCAGGACACTTTCTGGTGAAATTGCGCCGGATGGGACCTACTACTACTTCCTTGAACTAATAGACCTGCAAACCAAGACCACTTCAAAAACAGGAAGTATATTATTGACTAGGTCAGAATAAATTCTTAACTACTTCTAATTGTAACTTTCATTGTGTTATCTGTGGGGTCATTCCTATTTACAAAATCCTTAACCTCCTCTATACAGGATGTGAAATCATAAATTGAATTGTATCTTTCTTGCAATATGCCCTCTGGCCTTACCATTTGAATTATTCTATCGATACGATTCAAGTCGTCTTTATTCTTGTTTTTCAGAAGTCTTAGTAGCCGCTTATTCAAACCGACTAACTGCTTTTCCACTTTTCTTTTCTCAGCACCAACCATTGCTTCAAGACTTTGTTCAAATTGAACGACTTTAACACTGATTTCATCAAATGCATTTATAATCTTTAGCGTCTCCGAATCGATATCAATAACATTTTCTCGTGCGACAAACTGATTTTTCAACAGCTCAGGAGGCAAAAACAACGAGGGTAAATCAAACTCCATCTTTAACCATTTATTTATCCATTTTTCATTCAGCATGGTATGACTCGATCGCATTTGCAACATCGGGTAAAAAACATCAAACTCCTGAAAAACTCGATTCAGCTGCATCCAATAAGCTAGCTCGCCACCACCTCCAACCGTAATGATATTTGGTAATATCTGCTGCTGATAAACCGGACGCAAAACTACATTAGGACTAATTTTTTCAGGAAAATCCAAAACAAGTTGTTCAAATTCCTTTTTCGTATATTTTTTTTCTGTTCCAACGATGATAAAATTTTCGCCGTCACGCATTATTCTACTTCTACTATTTGATTCTAACCAAAACAAATTTATTTCTCGCCCTTTTACCTGAATGTGATAACCAAGATTGTCGAGCTCTAAATTGGTTTTGTCAAGAGCATTTTTAGAACAGCCATTTAATTCAAGAAGTGCAACATCTGTAAATGCACTTTTTAAGTTCCGATCGTCAGGATCAATGATTACAAGCTCATCCACACCAAAAATACCGTGCAGAAAAACCCGATAAAAATCTGATACGTTTTCTTGAAGAAGCGCCTTTTCAATAATTTCATTAAATTCTCCAATGCGACTTCCCAATACATTTTTCAGAGACAAAAATGCTTCTTTTAAACCATCAACAGACATTCTTCCCACACACCCCTCCTGATCACTGATCCAAGAAACTTTTTCACCAGCCACATTCAATGCGCTAACTTCTTCAAAATCATGATCTTCAGTAGCCATCCAAAAAACTGGAATAAATTGAAATGATGGATTTTCTTTATTCAATTTACGTGTCAAACTAATCGTTGATGCAATCTTATAGAATACAAATAATGGCCCACCAAAAAGACACAATTGATGTCCCGTTGTAATTGTAAATGTATTTTTAGATGTCAATTTAAAGACACCGTTTGCTGGCTCCATGCCACAGTTGACATATTGCTGCCTCAGAGATTCAGTTAAAGATAAACGCCGATCCTGATTAAATTTACATTCACCAATACTGGATTGAATTTCCTCCTTATCAAATCGTTTTCCAAATGGAAAACGATTCTCTCCAATCAAAAAATCTTTTGTGATTTTTGATAAAAAATCCAATTCTACAAGAGGTATCTTTCCCATTATATTCATGTGCTTTTATAAGCGATTACTTAAGAACAAAGATGGGAATAAATCATTATATTTAGCTTGTTTACAATGCACGAAAAAAAAGACACAGAACACATACGAAAAACACTGGCTTATTATCAAGAATTAATGGATAATTCTGGTGATTATATTTTTTCAGTGACTGAAAATGGGAAAATGTTATTTACCAACAAACATTTTCAAACCAAACTTCATTATACAGAAGAACAATTCGAGAATCTTAATTTTATTTCAGCATTGCATTATGTGTCTTCTAAAGTATTTAAGAAATTGTTTTCGGTTATTTCCAGCCATGAAAATGTAACCCTTCGTCTTACATCAAGAATTGGTACAGAAGTTATTATTAATGGGAATTGCACGATTTACAAAGTAGATGATGAGTTTATTTTAAAAGGATTGTTTCATGATGTAACTGTCGCCTTTAATAAAAACAAAGGGCTCGAACTTTCGGAGGTCAAATTTAAATTGCTTTTTGAAAAAACTCTTAATCCCATTGTTTACTATGACCCCAAAGGAATAATTGACTGTAATGAAGCATTCTTAAAAATCCTTGGGTATTCAAATAAAAATGAAATTCAGGGAATGGTTCCATCAGATTTTTCAGCAACTATTCAGCCGGGAACAGATGACCCTGTTCGCGCCGCATGGAAAATAAGCAACCTTGCGCTTCAAAATGGTGGCCACCGATTCGAATGGATGTATAAAAATAAGACAGGTGAAGAATTCTTAGTTGCGGTTTCTCTATCCCTAATAGAACTTGATGCTCGTAGAGTATATTTTGCAGTTTGGAACGATATTACTGAAAGGTACAGAGAGGAAAACGCAATAAAAACAAGAGAAATTAAAATGAAGTCGAAAAATGAAAGGTTGCGGCTTCTTAATGATATCAATCAATTACTTATTCAAGATATTGACTTCTTACACAAAACCAAAAACATTTTAAAATCAATAACTCAGAATCTGGCTATTCATACCACAAATATTTCAATTATTAATGCTGAAATGTCTGAATTAACATCTTACGCCTATTCAAGTTTTGGTACAGGTAAATTTTATGACGGCAAGAAGTACCGGTTAAATATTGTGCCTGGCATTAAGCAATTGCTTCAAGGAGATATCTATCACAATCCGAACATAGAACCAGACCAATCAAAAGGTATTGAAGATAGACTACATAAATACGGTTTGAAATCTGTAATTAGTATTCCCATCAGTTTAAACGATCATACTTTAGGATTATTAAGTATTGCTGATCAATCCGTGCACGCATTTGATGAAGGGCTCGTTAGTTTGCTAATTGACGTATCAAAATCTATGGCATTGTTTATTGATCAATACAATTTAACTGAGCTCAACAGGAAATATGGACAACTCGAGGAGTCTTTGCATCAGCTCGGCACTAAGATCTTATCGTTTCTTAACATCCAAGAAATAGGAGAAAATCTGTATTCTGAAGTAAACGAAATCATGGATGCGCCCATTTTTGGATTCGGATTATTTAACGAAGATGAAAACACATTGGAATTCAAAAGCATGATCGAATACGATGAAGCGCTTCCTTCTTTTAATTTTGAATTAGTTGATTTAAGCAACCTGGGATCCATTTGCTTCAATAATGGCATGGATATCGTTATCAATAATTTTGAAAGGGACATATCAAAGTACACCAGCGAATACGATGGCTCAAAAATTCCAGGAAAACAGCCCGAATCTCTCGTGTATCTGCCTCTTGTATTTAAAGGAGAAAAGATTGGAGTAATTACAGCACAGTCTTACCGAAAAAATAAATACGGCGACAAGAATGTTTTCATCCTGAAAATTCTTGCTAACTACATCGCAATTGCCACTCACAATGCGCACAAGTTCGAATCAGCAGAAGAACAGGTCGATATCAAGACACGGGAAATTATCATGCAAAAAATACAGTTGCAAAAAACAAATTACCACCAACGAATTATCAACTTAATTGGTCAAAAAATTTCTACAGAATCAGACTTGGATGATATTTTTATTGACATGTATGATAAAATTAGTCAGCTCATGGATACGACCATCTTTGGAATACGCATTTATCACCAGGATAAGCAAGTAATTGAATACAATTATGAAATTGAAAGTGGGCTTCGAACCAAATATGGATTCATCTCTATTAAAGATGGCAATAATTATTCTAACTGGTGTCTTAATAATTCAAGTTCAATATTTATAAATGACAACTCCATCGAATACAAAAAATATGTTTCTGAAATTCAAGTAAGTTATGGTGAAATATCAGAATCTTTATTATTCCAACCTTTGATATTAAATGACGAAAAATTAGGTGTTATAACTGTTCAGAGCTATAATAAAAATGCCTACAACAGAGCACACTTAGACATGTTGGGGAATTTGGCTAATTACACCTGCTTAGCAATTAAAAACCAATTTAAAAAACAAGAAACAATAGGTGATGCGATCGGTTAATATTCCAGAGCGAGCAAAGTAATGTCATCTGTCAATTCCCGTTCTCCCTTCCATTCCTCTAAACTCTTAACTATTATATCATATTGCTTGGCTAATGACATATTAAGATGTTCCTCTTTACGAATAAGCCCCTGGAGCTGTTTCTTTGAGAATTTTCTACGTCGACCTGGGCCACCAAATTGATCCTGAGCTCCATCGGAAAAAAGAAACAACCGGTCGCCCTTTTTTAGCTGAATTTTGGATGTGTTAAATGGAACATCAACTAATTCTGCTTCACCAATAGATTTTAATGCGCCTTTCGTTTCTACTAATTCCCCATTGCTTACAAAATGTATGGAAGTTCGGGCTCCCGCATAAAGCATTTCGCCTGAATCTATATCAACAGTGCAAACTGCGACATCCATACCATCTCCTAAAGTTTCTTCAGACTTATTAATAGCAAACTGAATTTCCTCATCTAACTGGGTAAGCAGAAGCCCTGGGTCTGTAGTTTTCTTACTGTTAACAATATTGGCAATAGTTTGCGAGCCAAGGACTGTCATAAATCCTCCTGGCACACCATGCCCTGTGCAATCGGCAACCACAATTATCAATTTATTTCCGGATAAAGACCACCAATAAAAATCACCTGAAACAATGTCTTTGGCTTTATAGTATAATTGGGCATCTAAGAAAAATTCGCGAACAAAAGAAACATCTGGCAAATAAGCGTTTTGAATCCGTTTGGCATAATTGATACTAGCCGTAATGTCTCTGTTCTTTGCGACCAACTCCTCCTTATCTGTTTCAATAATTGACTTCAATTGCATTTGATGTATCGAAAGTGATATTCCCTTTGCTATATCACTTAAACTGCTTTTAAAAGCATCGTCAAATTCATAATGTTTTACAAACCCAAGATTTAAAGAACCGATTAATTCACGGTCAAAAATAAGTGGAACCTGCAAGTAGCTCGTTACACCAATATCTAGGAGTCTTTTATCGGACTCCGATTTATCTAAAACATCTTCTATAGCACTTACAACAATGATTTCACCTCGTCGAAGCATATCCACATTTCGGAATTGTTCGATTGGCAATTTCTCAGAATCCTCCGTCACATTAACTAACGCATCGTCTATTCTGTAATAAGAATATTTATCATTTTCAAAATCAAATAAACTTAGCGTTAACCGCGCAATGTCAATTTGTCCAAGCACTAAGTTTTTAAGTGCCGAGATAAGCACATTACCGAAAGGCTCATTGGTTAAAATACTTTCATTAATGTTATTAATGGACTCCAATTTAGAATTTAACAGACTTAATTCCTCTTCTTTCTTTTTAAGCTCTGTGATGTCCTCGGTGAATCCAGAAATTTTAACAACTTCCCCATCATCATTTTTTATTGGAACGGCAGTACAATGCACCCATTTCAGTCCTCTAATCGGGTGAACAATTTGAAATTGCTCATCAAATCCAGCCTCAAAAACATTAGCCAAATACGTGCGCTGAATTCGAACCCGATCATCGGGAACAACAGTTTCCATCCATGCCATCGGATTTTCCATCAGCACAGATGGCTTAGAACCGAAAATAGTTTCATACGCCTTACTTACATAAATCATTTCTCCATTTTCCTGATCAAAAAACCAGAATACTTCCTTCAATGATTCATTCAGCTGTCTGAAATTCTCCTCGCTTTGCATTATTTTTCGTGCCTGTTCTTTCTGTTTATAAGCAACCGAAATGGAATTCGCAATGTCTTGAATCACCTTTACTTCTGCATCAATGAACATAAAAGGATATCTGCCCCCAACATTGAATGCGCCCATTATCTTATCTCCAACTACAAGAGGAACCATAATGTAACTTTTCATGCCCTCCTTAAGCAAACGCTGATCAGTTACGGATTTTGCATTTCTAACAAGGTCTTGGACTATGTAGGTCTGATTTAAATTTATGTCGGGCAAAGAGCGCATCTCAGATAAGTCAAGGCCATTTTCAAATGACAGTGTTTCGCTCCGGTCATCTATAAAATAATAATCGCTGTATTCTACGGCTTCATCAAAAATCATTAGAGACACTTTCATGTACATGCTATTGCTTTTCTTAACAACAGACAACAATTCATTAAATAGCTGGTGCTCCGTCCTTTCTTTCATTAATACATTATCAATGTCATGCATTAGTTCGAGCGTTTTGGAATACTCATTCAACCTAAATTCGTCCAGTTTTTTATCTGTAATGTCTGATCCGAGACTGATGATTTGTTCAATATCACCATCCTCGCCAACAATTGGAGTAACGGTCACCGCTAACCATATGTGATCACCATTCGCATCTACATCTGTAAGCTCGGCACGAAATGGAATCTTATTTTCATATACATGCTGTCGTAATTTCTTAATTATCTTAGGGTTAAATTCCTCTACTCTAAAAAAATTAGATGTTTTCTCCCCTATGATGTCCTTTGCGTTATACTTAAAAATAGTTTCAAAGGCACTATTTACCCATAGCACATGATTCTCTTTATCAGTGATCAAAACATAATTATCTGTATTAGTAGCGACCATTGACAGACGCTTCAACTCCTCTTGATAATCATATAAAGAAGTAACATCTTGACCTACACCAATCACAAGTCCACCTTCAATTGCGGTGTCTGTCCAATTAAAATATTTCTTGTTACCCTTGACGTCAGTAATCGTATTCGAGTACAATCTTTTTCCATCCAAGTATTGTCTGTTTTTGGTCAGCTCCTCTCTCGTAATTCCATCCATTTTTTCGCGCATTCCCCACCATCCATCGCCGTATACATCTTCCAAATTATAGCCTAATTTTTCAACGATACTATTACTTGCAAAAATGATTTTGTTTTTAGCATTGCTAACCAAAATAATTGAGTCACCTTTTTGAAGGATTGTATCCGACAGACGTAAGCGTTTAAATAAATTTAGCTTGACGATAATGAGCACGGATACGATCATTAATGTCCAGAATGAAATCATTACAAACTGTAGTCGAATAAAATAGTTCGCCTCACTCATGTACGCAACACCCGTAGACAAAAGAAAGGCGACCAACGCAAAATACACGTAGCTCCGCAGAGAATTAAAAATAATACTTGCAAAAGAAGTTACCATTACGAAACCAACAATCATCGTAGACGCCAAATCATTAGCCAAGAGCAATGCGATTATATGCCCCTCAACTACAACGAATATGACATTAACAATCCTACTGATGTTTCGGCGAATAATTTTTGAATAGTAGCTTAAAGCCAAAAAAAGCAAGGTTGTAGTTCCAATAAGAATCGTAGCCGGTAATTGAGTTGTAAATATTTTATCGTCAAGGAAACTATTGATTACGGATGCAATAGGATAAGCGAGTCCAACAAAAAGAAGAATCAATCTATTTGTCCCCAATGATTGCTGTAAAATAGAAGCATTTACAATCTGTAATTGAATGCTTTTGTAAGCTCTTGAAAACGAATAAACTACAATTAAAATAAAGACTATGATTACTAAATAAAACCACCACATTTGATAGTATGGAATAACAAGCAAATGAATTCCATTCTGCAAAAAATCACTTGAAATCAAGTTCGTCTGATTACTGATCATAGGATATTCAGCGTTTGGGAATTCTAATAACAAATCACTTATTTGTGCTGCATTATCTGACAAACAAACACCGGTAATGGATTCATCATTAGAGCCATGTTCTTGTGTAGAAATTATCTCAATATTATTCTCAACAGACCACAAACAAAATGGAATGAACAGTACAATTATTAAACTTAAACGTCGAAATATCATGAATTGAAGTAAAGTAAATAAAAACAAGGCGAATTGTAGCCATTTAGCGCATATTCTTCATAAACTTGGCTAATGATTACAAAAAATCTACAAACATTACATAGTGATATACCCCATAATGTGCAGCTCATTGCAGTAAGCAAAACAAAACCCTTTTCTGACATTCAAGTGGCTTATGATGCTGGCCAACGTGATTTCGGCGAAAATAAGGTTCAAGAATTGGTGGAAAAATCGCTTATTTTACCAACAGATATTAGATGGCATTTAATCGGCCATTTACAAACAAATAAGGTAAAATACATTGCCCCATTTGTACATCTCATTCATGCAGTGGATAGTATTAAATTATTAAAAGAAATTAACAAGCAAGCAAAAAAACACGAACGTAATATTAACTGCTTGTTACAATTTCATATTGCGCAAGAGAACACAAAATTTGGATTGTCCCTGCTAGAAGCAAAAGAAATCGTTAATAGCCCCGATTTTCTTCAATTAGAAAACGTAAAGATTTATGGTGTTATGGGTATGGCATCATTTATTTCAGATCAGGAAGCAATAACGAATGAATTCAAAAAGCTAAAAGAGATTTTCTCAGAATTAAAATTAACCTGTTTTCTCAGCAATGAAAATTTCAATGAAATTTCAATGGGAATGAGTGGTGATTATGACTTAGCCATACAAGAAGGAAGTACAATGATAAGAGTAGGAAGTAAAATATTTGGCCATAGAAATTATTAATTAATCAAAAGAAAAAGTTCGCCTCTACGTTTGAACGTACTACTTTTATAGTGAGCCCTTGTCATCCATCGAAAAAATTATGCAACTCAACGAAGGAACGAACTACCGATTACAAATTTCCATAGTTTTATATCAGGCAAAATTAAGTAGTAAGAAAGTAGTTTTATGGTTAGATAAGGGAAGCAAACGCTTCCCTTTCTTTTT
>JABJPZ010000002.1 GCA_018663635.1 Crocinitomicaceae bacterium | reverse complement strand
GCCCATAAATGTATGAGCAGATAAGGTTTGGGTAACTGGTGCATTTTTCATTCCCGCCCATTGCCTTCTAAAACTTAATCCCACCGGTGCATACATTTCAGACCCCGAAACAGCCGGGTTGATTGAAAACTGGTTAAACATATATTGACTGTACATGGAGATTTGTTGACTCCACACTGACGATGTCAGAATAAAAACAAATGCTATTAAAACTACCTTTATCATATTATTGAGTTTTAGCGTTAAATTACCTTACAATGGTTAACGGACCATTTTGATCCACAGAATCATCTAATTTCAAAACATAATAATAGGTCCCGGAAGGAAGGTCATCGCCACCGTACTGACCATCCCATTGAATCGTTGGGCTCTTTGTTTCAAAAACGAGCTTCCCCCATTTAGAATAAACTTGTAAGCTGACATCATTGTATCCATTGAAATTTAAATTCCAAGTATCATTCATACCGTCTCCGTTTGGCGTAAAAGAATTAGGAACTTCTACACAACCTAATTCATCCGAAATTTCAATATTGGATAACTGTACAGAACAATTAGTACCATCTGATACAATTACAGAATAAGTTCCAATTGGTGCGTAATGGTATGGATTTTCAAATGTGCCATCAGACCAGAAGTAGTTGTAAAAACCTGTACCACCTAGAGGAGAAACCGTAATCGTTACTCCACCTTCAGCACAGGGTTCAGACGAAATTTCTGCACTTGCAGTTAAAGGATTTGAAGAAACCGTTACGTTTGCGGTAGCTAGGTCGGAACATCCGTAGTTGTCCGTATATAAATAACTGATTGTGTGGACACCTAAACCAGCGATAGCAGGGTTAAATGTACCTCCAGAAACTCCAGAACCTGAATACGTTCCTCCATTTGGAAAACCATTTTCTAAATTTATAATTGTTCCTTCACAAATGTCTTCGAAAGGAATCAGCATTGCACTCACCTCCGACAAAATTACGGTGAATGAAACGCATTCAGATGGTCCACAAACACCACCTTCAGCTCTGGCGTAATACGTCGTTGTTACCCCAGGAGAAACCATTAGACTATCGCCTGTCCCGAGCTGTATCTCCCCACATCCATTCTGATACCAGATCCAGTCTGCACCAGGCGCAAGAGCACCACCTACAACATACAATGTCAAATCTGTAGAGTCACAGATTACAGAATCCGTTGACATAATACCTGTTGGCGAAACATTGTCTAGTTCAACTACTAGATCCTGACTTGCCGAGTCAGCACAACCATTACCATCCGTATAAGTATAGGTTACCGTGTGTGTACCTATTCCTGATCCTGCAGGATCAAAAACACTGCCCACAACTCCTGTTCCAGAATAGACCCCTCCTACTGGGAATCCACCTGATAAATTAAATGCACTTGAAGAGTTTTCACATAAAGTATCAAAAGGCACTACCAGAATGGTATTCAAAGAAATCACTGAGATCATAATCGAAACACATTCGGTGTTTCCACAGGCTCCGCCCTCACCTCTTACGAAATACGTTGTTATATTGGAAGGAATTACGGTAACCGAGCTCCCGGTAGCAATAGGTGTTCCCCCGCAAGAATTCTCATACCAGGTCCACTGAGCGCCTGTTTCAAGAGTTCCTCCAACTACTGTAAGTGCAGCACTATCACCTTCACAAAAATTGTTGTTATCCGTCGTAACACCAATTGGAGCAATTGAACCGGGCAACACAGTAAGCGTTGCTGTTTCACAATTTGAAAATCCACAGGTTCCGACAGCCCTCAAGTAATAAGTCGTAGTTGCTGTAGGCATGACATCAAGCGTATCGCCTATTCCAACAGGAACGGCACCACACGCTCCGGTATACCAAACCCACGTATATCCCGCGCCCAAAACCGCTGCAGAATGAGCCACTAATTGACTAGTGTCACCAGGGCAAATATTATCAATTGTAACCGTTGCGGAATCTGCAGCTGCTGCAATATTCTCAACATTTATAGTTAATGAAACACAGCTCGATGTATCGCAATTTCCTTCAGCTCTTAAGTAGTATGTAGAAGTAACAACCGGATTAACAACAACTGAAAATCCAGATCCTAAAGGAATTAAACCACAAGCTGAACCGTACCACTGCCAGTCTGAGCTGGTTCCTAAAACACCACCTACAACACTTAAGTTTACGGCATCACCTGGACAAACAGAACTATCATTAGCCGCAATTCCACTGGCTGCGGTAGAAAGAGACTCGACAACAACCGTTAATGATTCGCAATTGGTCGTATCACATGTTCCTTCTGCCCGAGCATAATAAGTTGTTGTCACAGCAGGACTTACCGAAATCGAAAGGCCTGAACCAGATGAAGTACCTCCACATGTTCCTGAATACCATTCCCAATCAGCTCCAGCTCCTAAAGAACCTCCGAGTACTGATAAGTTAACAGGGCCTCCTCCGGGACAAATAGATGCCGTTGGTGCGGCGTTAATAGCAGTTGGATCTACAGACAACCCTAGTGTAGTAACCAAAATGGGTACAAGTGCACTTTCACAACCATTTGAATGATTTGCGGCCACATAAAACGTAGAGTCTGCACTTAAAGATCCAGTAGTGAAAGAAGTGCCAGTCCCTATTAAAATGGTTCCTGCTGGATCAGAATACCAGGTGTAATCAACAGCTGTAGCCTCAAAAGCCGACAAAGTTGCGGCTGTTCCTACACACGTCGAAACACCAGCAGCTGTAGGAACCGGTGCAGGCAATACAGTAACGTCTACTTGCAATAAGTCAGTTCTGCAAAACGCTGCATCAGCATAACCCACCCAGTAAGAAGTTAATCCTGTAACGGTGGGTGTAAATGTTGATCCCGTGCCAACGGGAGCGCCTGTACCTAATGAATTATCCCACCAGTAAAAATCAGCACCAGCAATGGTTTGTGATGTGTTTGCAATTAAGCTTGCCGAAGAACCGTCACAAACCGAAGTAACTGAAACGGCATCTAAAGATGGAACAGCGACACGTTGCCAAAAGATGGTGTATTCAACAATAAATCCACCACCAGAATGAGAATAATTATTGTTCACCCCCTCAGACATTGAAGTCAATGCTCTAATTGGATTAAACAAAAAATTATTTTCGTCATCGTTGATACAACCCGTGTTGAACTGTGTATCAGATCCACATGCATCTTCTTCCCACCATTGGAAATTAATTTGAACCTCATCTGCGCAAATACCCTGAACGTCTAGTATGGTATGACTAAAATCACGACCAGAACCTGCTCCAAGCCCACTGCAAGATTCATTATCAAAAATGAAAACTCCAGGACCCGAGAAACCAGAACCAACGCCACCACTTAAAGTTTGAGCAGTTAGGTTGTAACGAGGGTCGGGATTCGTAAACAAACCGTCCGTTCCACATTGAAAGTCGGTTTTTCTCCAGGTAGTCGAAACATTGACATTAGCAAGTCTGGATTGCGCAAATATTACAGAATGTGCAATAAACAAACTAAGTAGTATGAGTAAAAATCTTTTCATTCGCTTTTAGTATTTTTAAACAGCAGTTGATTCAGGTAAGGCAATGCTAGAATACAAGATAATCCGAAAATTAAGCAATTTGAAATTAATTCTACGAATTTAATATCGATTTAAATTAAAAACATAACAATATCATCTGTTTGATTAAATTCGTGCAATAAATATTTAATTCTTAAACAATAAACTAGACATGCCTAAAGGAGTATACATTGTTCCATTTCCAGAAAACGAACCAGTAACATCATTCGAGCACGGTTCTACAGAGAGAGAAAGCTTAATTGCGAAATACCATAAAATGCATAGCCAGCAAATTGATGTGCCTATGTATATTGGAGCACAAGAAATTAGAACCGAAAATAAGATGAGAATGGCTCCACCACACGAACATGCTCATACTTTAGGTCATTTTAATTATGGAGATTCATCTCACGTTCATGCTGCTATTGATGCTGCACTGGCCGCAAAACACCAATGGGCATCGCTTCCTTGGGAACACCGCGCAAGTATTTTTCTAAAAGCCGCTGAGCTGCTAGCTGGACCATTTAGAGATGAGATGAACGCTGCTACAATGCTCGCGCAATCTAAAAATGTATTTCAAGCTGAAATTGATGCGGCCTGTGAGTTGATCGATTTTTTCAAGTTCAATGTTGCTTACATGGAACAGGTATACGGCGAACAACCGGGATCCAATCCTGGAATGTGGAATAGACTGGAATACAGACCACTTGAAGGCTTTGTTTTTTGTATTACTCCTTTCAATTTCACCTCTATCTGCGCTAATTTACCGGCTGTCGCTGCAATGATGGGTAATGTATGCGTGTGGAAACCTGCAGAAACGCAAGTTTATTCAGCAGAAGTGATCATGAAGCTATTCAAAGCGGCTGGACTACCTGATGGAGTAATTAATATGATAACCGTTGACGGTCCAACTGCCGGTGATATCGTATTTAAACACCGAGATTTTGCAGGACTTCATTTTACGGGATCAACAGGGGTTTTTCGACACCTTTGGAAAGAAATTGGTTCTAATATTGAAAATTATCGGTCGTACCCAAGAATTGTTGGTGAAACAGGTGGAAAAGACTTTATTGTTGCACATAAATCTGCCAACCCAAAAGAAGTCGCGACTGCGATTGCAAGAGGAGCATTTGAATACCAAGGGCAAAAATGTTCAGCGGCATCCAGAGCATATATTGCTAAAAGCATTTGGGATGATACGAAAACTTCCATCATTGAACAAGTGAGCTCATTCAAAATGGGCTCTCCTTCGGACACCTCCAACTTTATAAATGCCGTTATCGACGAAAAAGCCTTTGATAAAATTGCCGCTTATTTAGACTACATTAAAGAACAATCGAATGCTGAGATCATCGTTGGCGGCGGTTATGATAAATCTATTGGGTACTTTATTGAGCCAACGGTGGTAGTAACTACAGATCCAAAATTTAAAACCATGTGTGAAGAAATATTTGGTCCCGTTATTACTTTGTTTGTTTACGACGATGATAAATGGGAGGAAACATTAGACCTGGTAGACCAAACCTCTGATTACGCTTTAACTGGCGCAGTTATCTCAACGGACAGATACGCCATAGATTTCGCCATGAAAAAATTGGAAAATGCTGCTGGAAATTTTTACATCAATGACAAACCTACTGGTGCTGTTGTAGGACAACAACCGTTTGGTGGTGCAAGAGGCTCTGGCACAAATGATAAAGCGGGATCATACATTAATTTACTGAGGTGGGTTTCGCCAAGAACAATTAAAGAAACATTTGTTCCAGCACAAGATTATCGTTACCCATTTTTAGATTAGAATTCTACAAATAACGCTGAATTTTAATTAGACTTCTTTATATTAATTTTATTCGCGATATTCAAATAAAATGGATGAAGACTGCCCAATTATTTTATTTGACGGAGTTTGCAATTTGTGCAATATTTCGGTTCAACGAATTTTGAAAAAGGAAAAAAGTCCTTTATTTAAATTTGCTTCGATTCAATCTGAATTTGGCCAAAATATTTTAATCAAGTATAACAAAGACCCCAAAACAATAGACTCCATTGTTCTAATCAAAAATAATCGTGTCTACCAAAAAACAAGAGCAGTTTTTAGAATTGCTTTTAAGATGAAAATGCCCTATCCGTGTATTTATATTTTTTGGCCCATTCCATACTTTATTCGAGACTGGGTTTATAACCTAATTGCCGCAAATCGCTATAAATGGTTCGGAAAATCGGAAGAATGTTGGATTCCCACTGCTGAATTAAGTGATCGATTTATACATTAACTTATTTCTCTTTTGATTAAGATAAAATCCCGACAAAGAACGAATTTCATTCTCCGCATCTGTTAATAAAAATCAACTTGAAATTTACCGTTGATTCAAATGAAATCAAATTGCTAAAAATCTAGAGAATACAATTCATTACAATGATAATTGTTGGAATTATCTAGACAAGGATTAAATCAATCAACTATTTTTTTGAGTCCAATTGTAACTTATTACCAATTACATTTGTTACATTTACAGAAGCCTACAGATAAATAAAACTACTACAATGAACACCCCACTCAATTTAGAAGAAAAGCCAAAAGCCAATATATTATTGCGAATTGTAATCATGTCTTCCTTTCTAGCGCTAACAATTAGCGTTATGGGAATGACAATGCTGTAAACATTACTCTACATTTTTTATACTAAATTTCGGTTCAAGAATTCCAGAAAATTTCATTTGAAAATGATGGTTAAATGCAGCTATAACAGAAATCTCATTTTCTTGAATCACTTCCTGCAGACCCAGCATTTCAAAAAATTGTTGATCGTCAAGGCTAGCTAAAATAGAATTTACTTCAGATTTAAACGCACCAATTTCAATTCCTATTTCGTAATAGTTTTTTAGATTCAAGAATGTTGTTTTATGAAAGGTTAGAACCATTTTCCACAGTGATGGGTAAAACACTCTTATTTCATTCATCAACTTAGAAGACACATCAAAAAGCTGAACACAATAAAAAAGCATAGCCTTTCGATATCGTTCAGTATATGAAAGCGTAATGTTTTCAAGTACCGATTCATACTCTCCGATAACAGCTAATTTATAAGATAAAGCCGCCTCTAAAAGCGCCTCTCTAGACTCAAAATGATTGTAAATAGTTGTTTTGCTTATCGATAAATCCTTAGCCAACTTTGACATGCTGATTTTTCTAACCCCATTTTGCTGAAAATAGACCATCGCTTTTATGGCGAGACGTTGCTTAATTAAAGCATTGTTATATCGAGTTTTGTCTGTTGTTTTTCTACCCAATTAATTACCTATTTTTTTGTTCTAGTTAAAACTTCTTCTATATCGCCTTCAATTGGCAGAATTTTATTGGTTTTTAGATTAATAATTACAAATGTAACTTCTGCGCTTACAGCAATCTTATTGCTTTCTTTAATTTCAATTTCCTGCTGAAAAGTTATACTCGATTTTCCAATTTTGATTAAACTGGTTTGTACATCAAGCGTATCGCCTAATACTGCCGGAAATTTGTAGTTAATATTAATATTTACGATAATAACTCCCCAACCTTTATCAACAAAATAGGAAGGGGGGTAATCCTGATAATGATTCCATCTTGCTTCTTCTAAAAATTCCAAATAACGCGCGTTATTCACATGTTGATAGACGTCTAAATGATAACCCCTAACCTTTATTTCGGTACTGCTAATATCCATTCAAAATGTTTTTAATTGTGAAATGACTTTGAGCCATAATTGACATCATTGGATTAATGCCTGGGCAACTTGGCAAGGCACTTCCATCTGCAATAAATAAGTTTTTATAATCAACAAATGATCCATCAGGTCGAACTGGGTGTG
Organism: Crocinitomicaceae bacterium; assembly: GCA_018663635.1. GTDB lineage: Bacteria > Bacteroidota > Bacteroidia > Flavobacteriales_D > Parvicellaceae > UBA10066. The sequence goes on along the minus strand of JABJPZ010000002.1, from coordinate 18,767 downwards.
TTTTACTATTGCCACCCATTCTGCACGTAGACATTTGATGTGCCGAATAAAGTATATAATCATTTGTCCGCCATTTCCAGGAAGTCATTTGTTTATAGAAAGATGTTCTTTGTTCCTCATCTGCTGTATTCAATAGTGTTTTTCTTGACCTATGCGGAAAAATCACCTCTTCTGCTCCTGCAGCAAAATGTATTTCTGATGCCTCCTGCATTCCCTTTATGGAATGATTCAAGTCGTAAGAGTGCATCTTATAGTTGATTACTGCATTCCCATGATTGTCAATGCTAACTTTGCCTCCGTATTTATCACGAGTCAAAACGATAAACGCACCGCAATTAGAAGCCATTGTCAAATCTTTCTTATGTTGTTCAATTGAAGTCCATGGCAAAGTCATTCCAATAACACCTGGATGCACCGGCGCCGTCTCTATCCAATAACCATAATTGCCATCCAATCGCATAGCATCCGAAACTACAGTCGACATCATGGGTCCATTCCAAGGCTCAATTAAATCACTATACCTCGCTGCAATGCCAACAGTCGGATGAAAGTATAAATTTCTACCTAATTCAGGATGACGCAATCCACTTCGCAATAAAAGTGCAGGGGTGTGAATTGAACCACAAGCTACGATTACCTTTTCAGCTTTTATCGTCAACTTTCGAACCTCACCATTTATTTTTTGAAAACCGACAGCACCGGTAACTTGATTGAGTGACGTAGTCAAATGTTTGACCTCGGCGTTGCAATATATCCGAGCACCATTCTCAGATGCTGATTGTATCGTTGTTCTCAAAGTACTCTGCTTACAACCACCTTTACATCCAAAACCACAAAAGCCACAATTTTCAAATCCATTCTTTTTACAATCGACTACATTTCTGGCTATAACCTCAGGATTTAAGCCTCTTTTTACTGCTCCGTCCCATAGCTTTTGATTTTGGGGGTTATGCACAGAATTATCTTTATTTACATTAAACAAATTAAAAACAGTTTGCACACTTTGCTGATATTCTTTATTAAACAAATGCCCCAGCTGATGTTCGTTTGACCATTCTTCCAAAATTCGATCAGGTGTAGCAAAAGAACCGTTCCAATTAACTGTAGTGCCACCGCCTAAACAACTTCCAGCAAATACGGTAACACCACCATCATTGGTAGAAAGGGCTCCACATCGGTCATATAGCTGAGTAACCATATCCCATTCATTATCATTAAATCCTTCCTCGTTGATATAGCTTCCTTTTTCTAGTAATACCACATCTTTACCTGCATTTGCCAACATACCGGCGGCTAATCCACCACCTGCTCCAGATCCTACTATCAAAACCTCACAGGATATCACCTGATTCGATTCAGAAAAAAGTGTTCTTATCCTCGTTGGATTTTCAGATACTTTAGAAGATGATGATGTATAGCCTATTTTAGAATGAATTTGTGTAATTTCATCAGCAGAGGCAGAATAACTCATGAACGCAGCCATTTTTCGAAACACATTAAAGGCCTTTCTTAAATTACCAATTGAACTCTTGGACCACCGAAATAAAAGTTTCTCTTTTTGCTCTGGCGTTAATTCATTGAAAGGTTTCATCGGACCTCGCCAGAATATGCCAAGTGTCTTTTTCGAAAACAAATTGAGCACCTTTTTTAAGTCAGTAATATCTTGCTCCGGTAATGCATTAGCCGTCGTTTCAATTTTTTGCTTCAAATCTAAGTTGGAAGCCTTACTTTGCCAATAAGCGTCATCTCCATCCAGACTTTTCACGGGTCCCACAAACGCATCACAAATCTCCGCTAATAAGCTATGTTCTTCCTCCGTAAATAGCATTACATTCTCCAAGTAAGAAAGTCAATAATTTTTCGTTTGAAACGGGTATATGGTGGATAAATCATTTTAGCGGAAGTCCAACCTACTCTTTGTTTAAGTATAGACCTTTCATTTGAAAACTCATCAAAACCGTACTTTCCATGCGCCTTACCAATACCAGAAAAATTATGCCCGCCAAACGGTAATTCAGGATGGATAAACTGAACTGTTGTCTCGTTAATACAGCTGGTTCCTGCTGTAGTACTTTTTAGCACTTTCTTAATATTTTTAGACGACCTTGAAAAAAGATACAAGGCTAATGGAATTTCTGTCGAATTCACCTTGTCAAAAACCTCATCCCAGGAATCGTACTTTAACACGGGTAATACTGGCCCGAATATTTCATCTTGAAACAAAGGTGAATCGGTCGTCACATTCGTCAGGATAGTAGGAGAAATGTAATTGTCGTCAGCATTAAAATCACCTCCTAGAATCACTCCCGCTCCATCAGCTACAGCCGCATCAACTAAACCTTTTACTCTCTCAAAATTACGTTTATTCACTATGCGTGGAAAAGCTTTATTCATTTCCATCTCCTGTTTACCGATAGAATATATTTTATGATACGCCGATTCTAATCTAACCAGTAGCTCCTCATACTTCGAACTGTGAACTAATAAATAATTTGGAGCAATACAGGATTGACCAGCATTAAAACATTTGCCCCAAATTAATTTTTCAGCTGCATCCTTTAAATTAGCCGTCTCATCTACAATTGCTGGGTTTCTTCCTCCCAGCTCAAGAGTAACTGAAGTTAAATTTTTTGCCGCAGCTGCCATTACCATTTTACCAACATTAGGGCTGCCAGTAAAAAAGATATGATTCCAAGGTTGCTCTATTAAAGCTGCTCCTGTTTTGGCATCACCCGTTACTACTGCAACATCTTTCTCTTCAAACAAATCATTAAACATTCTGAGAATAAGTTGCTCTGTATTGGGTGTCAGCTCAGATGGCTTGATGGTAACTACATTTCCTGCAGCAATTGCAGAAACTACTGGCCCTAAGGTTAGCATAAATGGGAAATTCCAAGGCGCTACTACTAACACCACACCTTTTGGTTCTACTAATACCTCTGCTCTAGAGCCCAAAAGAAAAAGTGGGGTATTTACCTTTTTACTTTCCGACCATTTTCTAATATGAATAAGTGCATCATTTATTTCACTTAAAACAGGTTTGATTTCCCCAAATTTTATTTCTTCTGGTGATTTTTTAAAATCTGCACTAATCGACTCAATAATTTCTTTGTGATTCTTTTTAATCCAATCCTTAATTGATTTTAATTTCTTTCTTCTGTCAGTAATAGTCTGATGCTGCACTTTGGTAAGAAAATGATTCCGTTGTTTTTGAAATAATTGCTTGTAATCGTTCGTCATAAATTGCAGATTAATTTATTATGCATGCATAACATGTTAAATCTAATAAACATTCAACTGGAAATTAGTTAAATACTAATAGACTTTTCTTAAATCATACTTGATTCGCAATTCAGTGCTGTCTCCAGCGCTATTGAAACCCTTGGCAGTAACATACCCATCAGAAGCATTCGCAATGGCATTGAATGTACCTGAGCTTATCAGATCATTGTCGTCAAGAGGTAGAGGATCATGATCATACAAATCCCATCGATACGATGTATTTACAAGCTGGTATTCAGTAAGTGCAGAGAACCGCGCCGTATCATTATGTTGAATTTCTGGTGTGCCAAATCCACTTTCACTATTAAAAAACCAATCGCTAGCCGTATCCTGCTTAATTCTTAGTATTAAATCGGCATCTGTATTGGTGGCGAAATCCCAATCTACTCCTGTGCCAGCAGCGTTGTCGAACTGCGGATGATAGGTGATTTGATACTCGGTAATGAATCCATACAAACAGCTCCCATCGTCGTAATCTATTAATCCCACCTGACCTTCTGGTGAATTCGCGTCTCCGCAACCCCCTACTTTTAATGGTTCTTGATTTTTACGACAAGCGTCAAACAAAAATACTACCATCATAATGGCCACTATCCAAACAAAATTTTTATGAATCATACTGTACAATTTAAAATCCATATCCTACGGAAATTCCGGCCCAAGGGTCTAAAGTTAATACGGAGTATTGAGAATGACTGTTTGGGCTATCAGCTAAAACTCTTCTACTTAAATGACCATTAAAGAAGGCCCTGTAATACATTCCACTAGTAGATTTTTGAAATCGATAACCCATGTTAAAGTTTAGCCAAAAATCATTTTTCCGAATCAAATCTGTAGAAACAGGCTGATTATTAATATTCGACGTATTTGTAGTAATAGCATACACTTTATGGCTGTAATACGTGCCGCCAAGACCAGCTTCAATCCTATGCGATCCAGCAAAACTGTACAGTGCATTGGCTCCAAATGGTATTAAAATTTCTAATCCTTTATTATCTTCTGGTTCAATAAAAAGGCGCTCACTTAAAAAAGAAAAGCCCATTCTACCAGCTATGCTGATTTTACCTAAACGAAATAAACGCTCATAATTTAACGAATAGATACCTGCATTACCACCGAGTTCCAAGTAAATACCATTTTCAATTTGACCTGCGGCTTGATCAGTGGTATTCTCCAACGAACCGTTATCCTGAGCCACAAAACCCAATGAATTAATAGTCAATAAGATGATTAATATAAAAACATACCTTTTATTCATGCTAATTTTTTGGTAAACTTGACGAGAAGTTATGCCTCTAAAAGTAGAATAATTTTTCGAATTATTACTTTAGATAGTAATCGTATGATATGGGAAGAAAAGCGGTTAAAAAAAATAGAAAAGAACTTGATGCAAAACAAAAAAAGTGGCTCAAAAAGGTTCTGCCCTACTTTTATGAACACGGGGTGCGCAAAGTGACGATGGATGAAATAGCTATTCATTTAAACATATCTAAAGCAACGATTTATAACTATTTTCAATCCAAGGAAGAGTTAGTTGAAGCTGCTGTTTGGCTCAAACTAACTGACCTTTCTGTAATGAAAGAGTATTTATTTAATGATGAGCTTGATTTTATTGAAAGATATTATGAAGGTGTCCGACATTTCACAACAAATCTAGGTGGTCTTACTACGCAATACTTAAATGAGCTTAAAGTTTTCTTTCCCAACTGCTGGGAGCCCATTCAATTGTTTCAAAATGCGTCTGTAGAGAACCTCATGGAATACTATAGTATGGGGATAAAAAGAGGCATCTTCTCTAAATTTAACATTGCGCTTATGGCGCAACAAGATCGATTATTTTTCGATTTAGCTACGGATGCCAGTTTCTTGGCTAAGCATAATTTAAGTTTACAAATTGCCTTTGAAGAATATTTCAATACAAAATTCAATGGGATATTGACAAACAGTAAATAATTATTCGAACATCACTATGGATTTGAAAAAATACATTCAGCCCATTACTTTTTATGAAAAAAACGAATTTTGAACTATAAAGCGGGTTTAAGTTTACTTATTTTATTACCTTACCTCTCGAATCATGCCGATTAATATGGCAAAATGACCGTAGACGAATTACTTCAAAAATACACTTCAAAAGAATCGAAATGGATTGACATTTTTGGAGTAAAAGTTCATTATCGAGACGAAGGAAGCGGTCCAATTATTTTACTTTTGCACGGCACGTTCTCATCCCTTCACACCTTTAATGATTGGACCGAAATTCTGAAAGACAATTTCCGAGTGATTAGACTTGATATGCCAGGTTTTGGTTTAACCGGACCTAGCCCCAACAATAATTATTCGATTGACCAATTCACTACATTTCTACAAAACTTCACGGATTCACTAGAAATCGAAAATTTCTTTTTAGTAGGGAATTCTCTTGGAGGATGGTTATCCTGGGAGTATGCACTGCAAAATCCCAATAAAGTAAAGAAGCTGATACTCATTGATTCTGCAGGTTATATCAATGACAATAATTACCCTTTGCCATTTATTATTGCTCAAACCCCAGTACTCAGAAATGTATTCAACTTCATTCCAAAAGCAGTTGTGCGAAGGTTTGTACGTCAAGTATATTGTGATCAATCTAAGGTAACCACTGATATTGTCAATCGTTATTATGATATGATTCATCGAGATGGAAATAAGGAAGCATTTGTATACATAGCCAATTCAAATTATAAACAGAATACGCATAATTTAACTCAGCTATTAATGCCTGTATTGATATTATGGGGCAAGGAAGACAAATGGCTAAGTGTTGATCATGCCTTCAAATTTCAACGTGATATTCCAAACAACGAACTTATCATTTATGATAATATGGGACATGTTCCGATGGAAGAGTGTCCTGAAAAGACTGCAATAGATGTGCAAGAATTCTTACTGAACTCCTAAATGCAGCTAGGAAAACACCTGACCACAGTCCTTTTATTAGGATCAGCATTCTTCGGAAATTCACAAGAAATAACCGATTCAGAAAAGCATTATAGTTTGCAGCTGATTAAAACTATTTCAGGTAGCATGTCCCCAAAATCAGTCGTTCACTCCGGAACAGGGTACTTCTTATCGCAACACATGATGTACAAACATAAAATTCTAGTTCACAACCGAGATTACGAGCTAATTGCGACTATTTCTGATAAAATAACACCTTCAGATTTCAACCATGAAGGTGAACACGAATTGAACGGAGCTCCTGTAGAATGCACGTTTTCTCATAACGGAAAATACGCCTGGATTTCTAATTACAATATGACAGGACCAGGATTTAAAAATCCAGGTTGTGATGCTTGTAATTCTTCAAAATACGACAGTAGTTTTATTTATAAGGTGGACATGACTTCATTTCAAATCACCAATATCATTGCCGTTGGTGCAGTCCCCAAATTCATGGCGACAAGTCCCAATGACTCTGTTTTGTTAGTAAGCAACTGGAGCAGTGGTGATGTGAGTGTGGTAAGCTTAAACCAAGAAAAGGAAATAAAACGGATAAAAGTTGGAGCGCACCCAAGGGGGATAGCCATCACATCAGATTCTAAAAAAGCCTACGTTGCCATTATGGGTTCTTCAAAAATTGTTGAGTTAGATTTAAGTACATATGCCAAAAATATAATTCCAAACATTGGCAAAAACCCAAGACATTTGTGCCTCGATCCTAAAGACGAAACACTTTACATTAGTTTGAACGGAGAAGGCAAAATAGGTAAGTACAACTTACCAAATAAAACCATTGTAAAAATCAAAACAGGAAGTATGCCAAGATCTATGGCCTTGTGTGAATCAGGACAATTCTTATATGTTGTGAATTATGGCGGGAAAAGTATGTCGAAGATAAAAACAAGTAATTTTTCAATTCAAAATACCATCGAAACCGGAAACAAGCCAATCGGAATTACCATCGACAATAAGCTAGGTAGAATCTGGGTGGCATGCTATTCTGGAAAATTGAACATTTTTCAAGATTCTGCATTAATTCAAGAATTAGACCTTGTTGACCGAACCTTATTGTCAATGGGCAATCCTAATGCATTTATACCAAAGATTAAACACGAATCATCGACTTTAGAAAGCGTGGATTCTGCATCATTAACAAAGCAACGTGAGCACAAAGAAGTGGAATCGTTTTCTTCTAACACTAAATATTACTTAATTATAGGGAGCTTTAATAGCAAAGCAAATGCTGAAAAAGAACGCTTAAGGTGGGAAAAGGAAGGCTTCAATTCAAAAATTATTCGTTCAAATTCAAATCGAAATTTAGTTAGCATCGAGACTGCAAAAGACAAATCTAAACTGCTGGAAAAATTGAAAATTTTTAAAGAAAAATTGCAGACCGATTTATGGATCTATAGCCAAAGATAAAAACGGGTAATTATCTGAAATCGAATTCTTCAACTGCCTGAAGTTCAAAAGGTATATCATCAAACAAATCCTTAAACTCGAGCCCGGCATCTTCCATATCTAAATCATCTTCTTCAAAAATCCACTTAATTTTCACATTCGTATTTCCGATTTGATTGGCCTGACGATACTTCTTCATCAAGTCCCGAAGAAACAAGGTTGTACTGGTATTGAAATACTCCAGATGTAGCTCCACTACACTCCACTCTAATGGATCTTGCAGATACTCTTCAATCTCCATATACAATCCTCGATAAAATTCTTTTGAATCTTCCGGTATTGATATGCCTTTGATTTTAAGAACCCCCGTTACAGGAGAAAAATCAATTTCAGGCGTTTTATCCGTTGCGTCTATTTGGAATATCATGCTCTAAAATAAATAATATTCAATTAATCATGTAAGATTAGTCCAGAAAATAAAATTTTAAATGGTATTAATTAATTTTATTTAGCGTTTTGAATTCCATTTACTAATGGTCAATCCGTACAGTTTCAGTAGTTAAATAGTCTCTATTTGTTATTAAAGCACAAAACCTGCAATACACACATCATCAATCTGATTCAAATTGCCCTTCCAATTAATAAATTCAACTTTTAATTTCTCATGCTGATCTTCAACAGAAAATTTCCAATTACTTAATAAAAACTGTTTTAATCTCGTCTGCATGTACTTTTTACCTTTCATACCTCCAAATTGATCGGCATATCCATCTGTGAGTAAATACAATAAATCACCCTTTTTAAGAGTCAATGAACAATCAATAAATGGCGACTTAAATACATTATAGCCAACCGACTGTCGCATAGGTAATAACTCATTTAAAACCCCTTCTTTTCCTTCTATCTTAATGACTCTTATTTCATCTTTCTTCAGATATTGTGTGTAATCATTATCAGAGACAATGTAAATGGAATTATTAGCCCCGCACCAATCAATCGTTTCAGACTCCTTGTGATACCTAATGATTGAAGCATCCATTCCGTCTTTCAGTGGATTGTCACCTTCCTTTTGTGAAAGCTCCTGCACTAAGCGTTCACTCAATCCTTCCATGATTTCACTAGGCATAGGGGCATCACCCAAAGCTATAATTTCTTGTAAGAAAGAAATACCTAACATACTCATAAAGGCACCTGGAACACCATGACCTGTACAATCCGCGACACAAAAATAGAGATAGCCTTCTTTCTGATGAAACCAGTAGAAATCGCCAGAGACAATATCTTTTGGCGAATAATAAATGAAATGAGCAGGTAACTGAGCTGTAATTCGTTCGTCCGTTTTCAGCAAAGCGGACTGAATCCATTTCGCATAATTAATACTATCTGTTAATTCCCCATGCGCTTCGTTTAGCTCAATATGTTGCTCTTCTATAATTCGCTTATGTCTCTTTATTTTCAAATAGCGATTTATAAAACCCAAAAGAAAAATAGCGATAACAGCAATCAAAAAATACAAGCTATTTCTAACCCCTTTTTCTTTCAATAATTTTTTTTCATTGGCTGCAATTTCCAGCTCATACAAAAATAAATCAGCTTGTTTCTTTAGCTTATATTCCTCTTGTAATTTCATTTGATGAAGACTCTGGACTACTTCTTCCTTTCGAAGACTATCCTTGCACAATTCAAAAAGCTCTTTCATTTTCAACGCTTTTGAAAAATTTCCAGTTTTTTTTGAAATTCTATACAGGATTTCATAAGCCGCTTTAGAAGCCTCAAGGGACTTAATCTTTGTAGATAAAGACAGTCCTTTTTCAGCAAAATCCTCAGCTATTGTAATTTCTCCCTGTTTAAAATAACATTCGGATATGTTGATCAAACTGCTGCACTCCCCATTTTCAAAACCTTCCTCTTGACAAATATTCAGACCCAGCTGCAGGTATTCTAATGCTTGTAAATAATCTTTCATTGCCAATTGAACAAGCCCAATATTGGTATAGGTAGATGAAATACCCTGTTTATTACCATAATTCTTTTTCAGTTTTAAACTTTTTAAATAATAATTAAGTGCATCCAAATAGTTAGCCTCTTCCTTGAAAATATTTCCTAAGTTATTGTAAACGTTAGCCTGTCCCATTTCATCCTCCTTTTCAAGATAGATTTCCAATGCGTTACTGTAGTATTTCTGCGCTTCGTTGAATTCCTTTAAGCTTAAGCAAATGTTTCCTATTAAATTATAAGAATTAGCGACACCTGTTTTGTGTGGAATTTGTTCGTAAATGGCCAAAGAAGATTTAGCTTTTTCCAAAGCAAGTAAATTCAATCCTTGATGTCTACATGCATTCGCCTGGATATACAAAGCAGTAGCCATCTCCTTAAGATTGTTGCTTTCTTTTGCCGATAGGTAATATTGCTCAGAAAAATAAAATGAACTGTCTGGATAGCTCTGCAAATAACCTGTCCAGGCAATAGTTTTAGCTGCTAAAAACCTGTCTTCATCCTTTTGAGTAGTATCCTTCCAAACACCCTTCAGAGAATCCAAATTAATCCCTGCACTTGAGCATAAAGGCAAAAGAAATGCGGGAAACAAAAATATATTTCTTAGTAAAATCATAAAACGGTTACGAAATATACTGAAATCGTTGTTGGTGCACCGTGATCAAAAATATCAAATGACGATAAATTCAAAATCATGATAGGCTCTAAAAATAAAAATTAGTAGACTAAACTACCTGACACTACATGTTTCTTCTATACTGCCCACCAACTTCAAAAAGTGCATGAGTCAATTGACCAAGTGAACAATATTTGGACGCTTCCATCAACTTTTCAAAAATATTATCATTCTGAATCGCTGCCTCCTGAATATTTTTCAATGCTTCATTAGATTTCTCACCATTCGCATTCTGAAGAACTTCAAGCATCTCTATTTGGTATTTTTTTTCTACTTCGGTAGCTCGAATTACTTCTTCGGGAATAATCGTAGGAGAACCTTTGGAACTTAAAAAGGTATTGACACCAATAATTGGAAATTCACCCGTATGCTTGAGTGTTTCATAATGCAGAGACTCCTCCTGGATTTTACTTCTCTGATACATGGTTTCCATCGCACCTAAAACACCACCTCTTTCCGTAATACGATCAAACTCAATCAAGACAGCTTCTTCAACCAATTCTGTAAGCTCCTCAATAATAAATGAACCTTGCAACGGGTTTTCATTTTTTGCAAGTCCTAATTCACGATTAATAATTAATTGAATAGCCATAGCACGCCTAACAGAGTCTTCTGTTGGTGTAGTTATGGCTTCGTCATATGCGTTTGTATGTAATGAATTACAATTGTCATAAATCGCATAAAGTGCCTGTAATGTTGTACGTATGTCATTAAAATCTATCTCCTGTGCATGAAGTGATCTTCCAGAAGTTTGGATATGATATTTCAGCATTTGCGCCCGTTTGTCAGCACCGTATTTTTTAGCAAGAGCTTTTGCCCAAATCCTTCTAGCCACTCTTCCAATTACTGCGTACTCTGGATCAATTCCATTTGAGAAAAAGAAAGAAAGGTTCGGTCCGAATTTATTAATATCCATACCACGGCTCAAATAATACTCAATGAAGGTAAATCCGTTAGCCAATGTAAATGCCAATTGCGATATAGGGTTAGCTCCCGCCTCTGCGATATGATACCCTGAAATAGACACGGAATAGAAATTCCTGATCTCATTATGAATAAAATATTCTTGTACGTCGCCCATTAATCGCAAAGCAAATTCCGTTGAAAATATACAAGTATTCTGTGCTTGATCCTCCTTCAGAATATCCGCCTGAACCGTGCCTCTTACTTTTGATAATGTATCTGCTTTAATTTTGGTGTAGACTTCTTCTTTTAAAACCTGGTCACCGGTTAACCCTAAGAGCATTAAACCTAACCCGTTATTTCCTTCAGGCAATTTTCCTTGATATTTTGGACGTTCAATTCCCTTCTTGTCATAGCGTTCGTTGAAAACATTTTCTACATCCTGTTGCAGTTTATGCTCTAAAATATATTTTTCACAGTTTTGATCAATTGCTGCATTCATAAAAAAACCAAGCAGCATAGGAGCTGGCCCGTTGATCGTCATGCTGACAGAGGTCATTTCATTAGACAAATCAAAACCGGAATACAACTTCTTGGCATCATCTAGACAACAAATAGAAACACCTGCATTACCAATTTTTCCATAAATATCTGGCCGAATAGCGGGATCATTGCCATATAAGGTAACAGAATCAAAAGCAGTGGACAAACGTTTTGCAGGCATTCCAAGACTCACATAATGAAATCGTTTATTCGTTCTCTCTGGACCACCTTCTCCAGCAAACATTCGAGTTGGATCTTCTCCTTCCCGCTTAAAGGGAAATAAACCTGCTGTAAAGGGAAATTCACCCGGTACATTTTCTTGCAGCAACCAATTCAAACGATCACCCCAACCACTGTATCTGGGCAAAGCAACTTTAGGAATGTCTAAATGTGACAACGACTTAGTATGCGTAGCTATAGACAATTCTTTATCCCTAACCTTAAACTTATATACAGGTCCTTTGTATTGGGTTATTTTGTCATCCCAAGACTCAAGTAGTAACCAATTTTTAGGATCCAAATCTAATTTAACCTTGTCGAACACCGTTTTCAATCCTGTTTCTAATGCAGTATTGCCCGATACAGCTGTAATGGACTTTTGTAATCCATACAAAGTATTTGCTGTTTCAGCCTGCTGATTTGCCCATGTATCATAACTCCTGTTGCTTTCAGATATTTCCGACAAATAACGTGTCCTAGAAGGTGGAATTACATATATCTTTTCTGACATCTCCTTGGTAATCGCATACTGAGACAAGAGATCTGCACCTGACTTTTCAACCAGCTTATCCATCAACGACTTATACAGCGTGTTCATCCCTGGGTCATTAAACTGAGATGCAATGGTTCCAAATACAGGTATTTTTTCATCAGACGCATCCCATAAATTATGATTCCTTCGATACTGTTTTTTTACATCTCGTATAGCATCTAACGCACCTCTTTTATCGGATTTGTTGAGTGCAACTATATCCGCAAAATCAAGCATGTCAATCTTTTCCAGCTGAGTTGCAGCTCCAAACTCTGGTGTCATTACATAGAGCGAAACATCAGAATGATCCAGAATTTCTGTATCTGACTGCCCTATCCCCGAAGTTTCTAAAATTACCAGGTCAAAATGTGCTGTTTTAAGAATATCAAGCGCAGTTGAAACGTGTTTAGATAAAGCAAGGTTAGACTGTCTAGTTGCCAATGAACGCATAAAAACTCTCTTGTTTCGAATCGCATTCATTCTGATTCTATCACCTAAAAGTGCGCCTCCTGTTTTTCGCTTTGATGGATCAACGGATACTATAGCCATTTTTTTGGAAGGAAAATCAGTCAGGAATCTTCTAACTAATTCATCTACCAAAGATGATTTTCCAGCACCTCCAGTTCCTGTAATACCTAGAACCGGCGTCGTTTTATTTGATGCTGCTTCTTTAATTTTTTTCAGTACTGATGCATTTTCTTCAGGATAATTCTCGGCGGCCGAAATTAATTTTCCTAGTGTCCTGTAATCATCAAAATTAGTAGACTTAAAATCTTCCTGAACGTCATTGCCTGTGCTGAAATCGCATTGTTCAACCAAATCGTTAATCATTCCTTGCAGCCCCAAAGATCTACCGTCGTCTGGATGGTAAATTCTTGTAATCCCATAGGCCTGTAATTCTGCTATTTCTGAAGGTAAAATGGTACCACCACCACCGCCAAATATTTTAATATTACCAGCACCGTTCTCTTGAAGTAAATCATACATGTACTTAAAATACTCCATATGTCCCCCTTGGTAAGAGGTCATCGCAATTGCCTGCGCATCTTCTTGGATAGCACAATTAACCACTTCCTCTACACTTCGGTCATGCCCTAAATGAATTACTTCACAACCCGTGGCTTGAATAATACGCCTCATAATATTAATTGCCGCATCGTGGCCATCAAACAAAGAGGCTGCTGTTACAATTCTAATTTTATGTTTAGGTATATACGGAGTAATTTGTTCCATTAATTCTGTCTATAAGAAAGGCTTGCAAATATAGATATTAGAACTTAATTTTTAAATCTGCTCAAGAAAAGACCTGAATTGATTTATTCTTAGAAGAATATTTCACCATTAACTTATATCCAAATTACAATATTTGAATACCGATAACGTCAATATGTAATTAAGGAATAAATCGTAACTTGTAGCATGCTACGACTTTTATTCTTTTTTTTATTTTTCTCGATTAGTTTTGAATTTGTTCATGCTCAATGCTCCTCGGGCTTCACCGAAATGATTATCGAAATTGTACCTGATAGCTACCCCGCAGAAATTTCTTGGGAAGTTACCACCGCAGGAACAGTAGTTGCCTCTGGAACTTTTGAGGGAGATACTATCTGTGTAGATACAACACTGTGTACCACATTTACGATCCACGACACGTATGGCGATGGTATTTGTTGTGGTTACGGAACTGGATACTATAATATTATGCTAAATGGAAATATAGTCGCTACAGGAGGTGAATATGATTATTCGGAAAGCACTAGTTTTTATTGTCCAGTTGGGAGTTCTTGTGGAAATCCAATTGCAATAGCGGAAGGTACTTATTCAGCTGCTATATTGCCGGAAACGTGGTACGAATGGTCTCCTGATTCTGCCGGAATTTATGAAATTACGACCTGTGCAAACACTTGCGACACTAGAATCTGGGTTTATGATCTTTGTGCTGGACTCGTATTTGATAGTGGTAATACGGGTACTATTTTTTACAACGACGATAATCCAACTTGCGGAATTCAAGCCTATTTAAATGGGATGTTTGATCCTGCAGAAACCTATTACATCAGAATTGGCCAAGTAGGAACCTCCTGTGCTTCGGTACCGTTAGACTGGTCATTAAATTTCTTCTCTGCGATTTCAGGGTGCACTGATCCAACTGCTTGTAATTACAATCCACTAGCTACGTCAAGTGATACCTGTTACTATATTGGTGACAGCTTGTGTCCAGACGGTCCTGATTTATGGTTACTGGAAGATGTGCTGAGAAACACAATGTATGTAGATGATTTATTTAATACTGACCCATGCACCATCAATGAAGGTTGTTTGAGAGGTTATGGGGATCGGGAAATCATTCGATTTACAACCCACATTAAGAATATAGGTAATTCAGATTATTACATTGGAACTCCAACCTCCAGCCCAGGTCAATTTGAATGGGATAACTGTCACAGCCACAACCATTATGTTGGCTACGCGGAATACGTACTCTATGACGTAGATAATTTCTCTACACCTGTGGGGTTCAAAAACGGGTTTTGTGTGATGGACCTGGAATGCGATAGTGGTGGTACGGGGACATATGGATGCAGTAATATGGGTATTTCATATGATTGTGGAGACTATTACAACTCTTCTCTAAATTGTCAATGGATCGATATTACCGAAATTGATACGGGTAGATACGTACTTGTTACGAGAGTAAATTGGGACCAGTCTCCAGATGCTCTTGGACAATATGAATCAGATTACAATAACAATTGGGCTCAAGCTTGCTTTCATTTAGAACGAGATTCATTAACTGGAGCACCATCAATAACCTTGGACACGGTCTGTCCTGCTTACGAAGATTGTGCCGGCATACCCTATGGAACAACCTTTGTTGATTGCAATGGAACATGCAACGGATCGGCGCTGATGGGAGATATCAATTCAGACATTATTCAAAACACTTCGGATGCCATGCAATATGTTGATGACATTATTGGTAACAACATATCACCAACAACTTGTAATGATTTGAATGCAGATGATGCCATCAGTGTTTATGATGCAGCCTTAGTAAATAGTTGCTATCTTTTTGGCAGTGGACACATTCATGCTGGTAGCAGTTCGCACGATCATTGCAACTTCCCATTAAATGTTCATAATCCTTTTGATACAGCCTACCTCAGCATCATAGGCTATGATTTCAGTGCTGGTTACATTGATATCGGTGTTAAAAATCCTAGCTCAAAACTTGTTGCCTATGAATTTACGATGGATGGAATCACTATAAACAGCGTTGATAATTTGCAAGCAGCCAGCCAATATCCAATAACACCGAGTTATGCTATTGGTGGAAGAAAGGTAATTGGGATTTCCTATCTCGATTCTGTTATTGATAAATCCAATGTTTACCAACCACTTTGTCGAATTCACATTTTTAATATCACGAATTCTACAATTTGTATTGATTCTATTTTTGACATAGTAGATGACAATTACCATACCGTTGAAAATGTCATTGATGAATCTTGTATTTACTTCACTTCGATTGATGATAACTCAGGTTTTGCGACAATGAGTATGCAACCCAATCCGGCAGTAAATGAAGTAGTTATTAATTTAAACTCCAGCTTTGAACTGAAAGGAGACCTAACCGTTTATGACTGCGTAGGTAAACTAATATTTTCTAAACAGCTTAATGCGAATCATATAGCCTTTGAACAAATCGATGTTACGGGCTGGAATTCTGGAGTTTATCACGTAGTTTTCACCTCTCATGGTGGACTTATTCAAAAGCCTTTGAACATTGTTAAATAGTAATTAACTATTATTATTTAATAAGTTCGCTACAATAAATGATGTCAGTTTAACTACTTCTACTATATTCATTTAACATTTAGATGAGTGCGTATGGCAAAGAGGAAGAAGATAAAAAAAATCTTCGTGTTGGACACATCAGTAATCCTTCACGATCATGATTCCATTAAAAGTTTCGAAGAACATGATGTCGCAATTCCAATAACGGTCTTAGAAGAACTAGACAATTTTAAAAAGGGAAATGACATCAAGAATTTCTCTGCTAGATCGTTCATCCGAATATTAGACAAACTATCAAAAGAGCACATGTTGCAAGACTGGATTCCTTTGAATGGACCGGATAAGGGAAAATTTAAAATCGTCATGGTCAATGAAAATAAATACCAGGATGCAACCAAAATATTTGCTGACAGGAAGAACGACCATCAAATCCTAAATGCTGCCTTGACGTTAGCGGAACAAGAAAAAGACAAAAAAGTTATCCTAGTTTCCAAGGACATCAACCTCCGACTAAAAGCAAAAGCATTAAATCTTGCGGCAGAAGATTTTGAGACGGGAAAAGTAGAAAACAGCAGTGTCATATTTTCAGGGAAATTTGAAGTGAAAGATGTTAATTCAGACATTATTAAGGAACTTTACAAAAAAACAGCGTCTGACAATGTTGAATTTCTCGGTGAAAATCTCTTCAATAATGGTTTTTACGTACTTAAAAATGGCAAATCTTCGATCTTAGGATATTACAATGCCAATAAAAAGCAGCTAGAGCGAGTTGAAAAAAGTTATCACTACGGTATCAAGCCAAGAAATGCGGAACAAACCTTTGCTTTTCACGCATTGATGAACCCCGAAGTAAAATTAGTCACTTTACAAGGAGTTGCCGGAACTGGCAAAACACTATTGGCTTTAGCAAGTGCATTGGAACAAAAAAACATGTTTCATCAAATCATTCTAGCGAGACCAATTGTACCGCTTAGCAATAAAGATATTGGGTATCTGCCCGGAAGCGCCGAAGATAAAATAAGTCCATACATGCAGCCTTTATTTGATAATTTGAAATTTATCAAGTCTCAATTTAAAGAAAATGAGAAAAAATTGAAGGCAATTGTTGAAATGGAAGAAGATGAAAAATTAAAAATTACACCATTGGCCTTTATAAGAGGTCGAAGTTTATCAAATATCATATTCATCGTGGACGAAGCGCAAAATCTCACACCCCACGAGGTGAAAACAATCATTACAAGAGCGGGTGAAAACACAAAAATAATTTTCACAGGAGACGTGCACCAAATTGACACTCCATATCTAGATGAGCAAAGTAATGGCCTTTCCTATTTAATTGACAAATTAAAAGGAAATGAATTATATGCGCACATAACTCTTGAAAAAGGGGAACGATCGGAGTTGGCAAACCTGGCAAATGACTTGCTCTAATTTGACATTGCAAATAATTGACAAGGGCAGCTCACCCTCTCTCATTCCCTATATGTGAATGAACTTTTTGCAACCTGTTGGTAAGCAATATATATGCAGAAAAAGATTGAGTGTTTGTGCTGTGAATTGCTAAATTTAAAGGTATATAGATCATGAACATTCCGGTTAATCAGCGAATAGTTTAATGGCGGCATCTAGCTTATTCAAACGAGAAGAGGTAAACCCACTTATTGAACAATCATTCGTAAACAACCTATAATTAAAATTGAACAAGAGAATATTCAATTAGATCAAACTATTACTTCGGAAAAGTGTCAAAATACCTTAGGAATATTTTAACTTTACCCATAGCCTTCATCGGTATTGGATAATACAAATAATCTAATTTATGCATAAGAAATTTTGCTCTATTTTAATTCTGGTCCTATCTACAATCGCCATAAACAGTTATTCGCAAGGAAGAGTAGATGGTTTTTATAAAGGAAAGGGTAATACAGAAATCGTTCTGGGAGGTGGAACAGAATTTGCTAAAAGATATTTCGCCGGAAATGATAAGATCTCTGTGTCCAGAACAATATACAATGCCAATATTTTTATTGCAGCAGGTCTATTTAATAAACTTGACCTTTACCTTTCAACCCCCTATGTAAGTATCAATAAAACTGGTTCTATTCAAGATGGCAGTGCCTTTCTAAAGGCGGAAGCCTTACACAGAAAGTTAAGTCACGGGGAACTGTCGATCAGCATGGCTCTTGGATTCTCTGGGAACCTTGCAAACTATCAAACGGAAGGGCTCAGTGCAATCGGTCAACAGGCAAAAGTTTTGGATATCAGGCCAGTGGTCCATTATTTTTCAAAGGGCGGCTGGTTCGGGACTTTGCAATTCGCATATGGCTATAAGTCAGATCCTGTTCCTGATTGCATAAATGGATCTCTGAAAATAGGGAGGGCAACATCCAAGCTGTATTTCGATGTTTGGTATGATCATCAAACGTGCCTAGGCGG
>JABJPZ010000095.1 GCA_018663635.1 Crocinitomicaceae bacterium | reverse complement strand
TTTCGTTGAGGGTTAGAGTGGGCCTCTCTGTATTGTTGAATTCACTCATGGGAATAAATTCATAAAATATACCATAGTCCAACATGAGCAGCATGTCATTGGCTCCTGTTCTATCTTGGATACCGAAAAATCCTTCAGAGGCATTGTAGGTCTCTACGTAGTTTACTGGATTTTCGCAAAAAATGGAATCATATTGATTCTTGTAGGGTTCGAAACTCACGCCACCATGCATAAATAGCTCAAGATTTGGCCATACTTCAGAAATACTACCTGCTTGACTATATTCAAGAATTCGATTCAAAAGAACCATTGTCCAAGAGGGGACACCGGCAAGTATGTGCACATCTTGCTTAATGGTTTCTCTGGCAAGACGATCAATCTTCTCTTCCCATTCATTCAGTAGCGCCGTTTCTTTACTAGGTGTTCTTCTAATTTCGCACCACCAGGGTAGATTTTTAATAATGATTGCACTCAGATCACCAAAGTAAGCGTCTCGGTTAATTTTAGTGATTTTGGCGCTGCCTCCGATAATTAAATGTTTCCCTTTAAATAGTTTGGTCTTAGGATGGTTATTGTAGTACATTCCTAGAAGGTCTTTGCCCCCTTTATAATGACATCCTTCTAACGATTCTTTGCTTACTGGTATTAGCTTGCTTTTACCTGTTGACGTTCCTGAGGATTGAGCAAACCATTTGATTTCGTTAGGCCAGAGCAGGTTTTGCTCTCCTTCCTTTAGGCGATTAACATAGGGTTTAATGTCCTTGTAGGTCTGTAATGGCACCTCATTTTTAAAACGATTAAAGTCAGAAATTTTTGAAAATTGATGTTTGCTTCCGAATTCGGTTTTACCTGCACGAAGAATTAATTCTTCAAACACATCTCTTTGGACATCTAAAGGATAGGATTTAAAGAGCTCAATTTGATGAACTCTTTTTTTGATTATCCAGGAAAAAATCTTGTTAAACGGCATCTTTCACCGCTATTAGAATCATCCTAGAAATAAAATACAACCAATTACGACTAATGCAAGGATCACATATATGTATCCAATCGTTGCTGTCGTTTCGTCAAAATGTTTATCGGCCATAACACTTAATTTTATTCAAAGTTAAAAATTGATTTTGCTCATCCAATAAAAATCAACCTATTTTTAAGTAATGCGACAATTTGTTGCCGTAATTTCTAGTCAGGATTATTTTCTAAAGCAAGATTATAGGTTGCTGTCAGGACTAGCTTCCCATCTTGGGTACCTGCTGATCCCGGAATTGTAAATCCTTTTAATTTTGACGTTTTTCTTTTGAGAATTAACTGTTCCAATTGCTTGGCAGTTAATTTTTTACCCATAAGCTCATAGGGAACTCGAAAATCGCATCCGTCTTTCCATTTTTCACATCCCCAGGCTAGTTTACCTGTAATAATGAATCCCTTATTGCATTTTGGACACTGTAGCTGTTCTAGATTGACTTCTTTTTTCTTAGAAGCAGTGGGTGTTTTCGCCAATTCAATTTTAGGTGTGCCAAAGTCGTATTTAACTTCATGGCATAAACCCGTTACCATTTGAAACATCTCTTCTTTAAATTGACTTGCAGAAAAAGTTCCTTTTTCAATGTCTCTTAGTTTTTTCTCCCATTGACCAGTCAGCTCAGGCGATTTTAGAAGGTCGCTCTTAATGGTGTCAATTAGCTGCGTTCCGGTAATAGTAGCAACTAATTTTTTTTTATCCTTTCGAACGTATTTTCTTCGATACAAGGTTTCAATGATGTTTGCCCTAGTAGATGGCCTCCCGATGCCATTTTCTTTCATTAAATCTTTTAATTCCTCATCTTCTATTTGTTTGCCCGCGGTTTCCATTGCTCTAAGCAGACTTGCTTCCGTAAAATATTTTGGAGGCTGGGTTTGTTTCTCCAGAAGCTCAGGTTCGTGAGGTCCAGATTCTCCCTTTACGAATAAGGGCATGACAGGATCTTCACTCTCGGTTGATTTTTTATCAGAATTGTAAACAACGCGCCAACCTGGATCAATGATTTGTTTTCCGGTCGCTTTGAATTTAATTTCTTTTACTTGACCAAGGACAATAGTGTTAGATAATGTGCAATCTGGATAAAATACGGCAATAAATCTTTTGGTAATGGTGTCGTAAACTTGCTTTTCTTGGAGACTTAATCCTTTCGGAAATTCTCCTGTTGGAATAATTGCGTGGTGATCGGTAACTTTTTTATTATTAAAAACCTTTTTAGAGTTTTTAATTTTCTCGGTTAAAAGTAATGCTGTTAGATTGGCATACGGTGTTAGTTTTTCTAAGATGCCAGGTATTTTAGAATACAGGTCAGTTGGCAGGTAGGTGGTATCTACTCGAGGATAAGTAACCAGCTTTTTCTCGTACAATTTTTGTACATAATTCAAGGTGTATTCAGCAGAGAACGAGAATTTTTTATTGCATTCTATTTGAATCGCTGTTAGGTCAAAAAGTCGTGGAGGAGCTTCTTTGCCCTCTTTTTGCTCATAGCTAACGATATTGAATTCATTGTTTGTGATTTCTTCGACGAGTTGAACACCTTCTTCCTGCGTTTTGAGTTTTCCTTTGTCAGATGAAAAGACCACCGATCGATAAACTGTTTTCAATTCCCAATAGGTCTCTGACTTGAATGAATCTATTTCTTTTTGTCTTGATACGATCATTGCCAGCGTTGGAGTTTGCACCCTGCCAATGGACAATACCTGTTTGTCTTTCGCATATTTCAAGGTGTATAAGCGAGTACAGTTCATTCCAAGAATCCAATCGCCTATCGCTCTGGAAATTCCTGCTGAGTACAGGTTGTCGAAATTGCTACCTTCCTGAAGGTTATTAAAGCCTTCTTGAATAGCTTCTTCGGTTAATGAGCTAATCCAGAGTCTTTTTAATGGTTTCTTGCACCCGGCCTTGGTCAGTACCCAACGTTGAATTAGCTCACCTTCCTGTCCAGCATCACCACAATTAATAACTTCTTGACAATCACTAATCAATCGTTCAATGGTTTTAAATTGTTTTAGAATTCCTGAGTTACTCTTTAGCTTAATCCCAAAATTAGAGGGTAGCATAGGTAAAGCGTTTAAATTCCACCATTTCCATTTTTCGGTATAATCATTGGGCTCTTTGAGCGTGCATAAATGACCATATGTCCAAGTTACACAGTAGCCATTTCCTTCAAAATAGCCGTCTTTCCTGGTTTTAGCCCCAAGAACTTCTGCGATGCCTTTAGCAACGCTGGGTTTTTCAGCAATACAAACTTTCATGCACAACTAAATTACTAAGGAATTCGGTCGCTTTGAGAATTGTTGAAAACTAGCGGATTAATTACTTGAAAGTCATTTTAAACGGAAGCCTTGCTTGAATCCCTTTCATTTGAGTCATTTCATCAAGGGCTTTAAATTGTTCCATTAATTGAATACTTAGTCCGGGATCGTTGTCCGAATTACCTTGCTCCATTTGTTCAGCTAATTGCTCGATTAGAGCTTCAAATTTATTGACCTCGATAATTGGGTATTCAATGATTGTGCGGTCTTCTTCGCTTATTTCAGCTAATTCTGCAGCATAATCTATGGCATCTTGTATCCCGCCAATTTCGTCTATTAATCCTATTTCCAAAGCATTTGTGCCACTCCAAACCCTGCCTTGTCCGATGCTGTCGACACCAGCCACATCTAATCCCTCACGGCCATCTGCAACGCGACCTTTAAACACGTCATAGACTTCGTCTACACTTTCTTGCATTAGAAGAAGTTCTTTATCGCTCAGCGGTTTAGTTACAGTAAGTGTTGAATATTCATTGGTTTCAACCCTATCTGTTGTAATTCCAATTTCATTCGTAAGAAAACCTTCTAAGTTAGGAATGACTCCAAAAACACCTATAGAGCCCGTTACTGTATTTGCTTGCGCATATATTTTATCAGCAGCACAAGAAATGTAATATCCTCCGGATGCAGCATAATCTCCCATTGATACAATAATTGGCTTATCGGTTTCTTCCAATAGTTTCACTTCGCGCCAAATTACATCGGACGCCAGTGCGCTTCCTCCAGGAGAATTCACTCTGAAAACGACTGCTTTTACACTGTCGTTTAATCTCGCTGCTCTTAAAGCTTTGGATACTCCTTCAGACCCAATTGTTTCTAAATCTCCTTCACCACTTCCGATTGATCCTGTGGCATAAACTACTGCGATATTTCCATTCTGATTGCCGTTTTCTCTTTCTTTAAAAAGTATTTTTTTAGCGTATTTATTAAATTCCAGAATGTTCATATCGTCTATTGATTCTACGCCCATTTTCACTTTGAGTAAATCGATTATTTCGTCTTTGTATTTCTCACCATCTATCATTTTGTATTGGATGGCATCTGCAGCACTCGTTACAAGCACACTGTCTGCAATCATATCTAAGTCGGCAAGACTTATCCCTCTTTCGTGCTCAATTCC
Organism: Crocinitomicaceae bacterium; assembly: GCA_018663635.1. GTDB lineage: Bacteria > Bacteroidota > Bacteroidia > Flavobacteriales_D > Parvicellaceae > UBA10066. Next base: position 8,864 of record JABJPZ010000095.1, on the reverse strand, counting down.
CTTCTTTAAGTGCTGCCACATCGATCCAAGCAATGTTTCCATTTGTGCGCGATTAGCATCGCTCATGTGGTCAGATAAGAAAGGTTCAACGGCACTCTTGAATTTGTTGTTACTTCCACGAATTACCTGCATATCAACACCCCATTTATCCAGCATGGGTTTAAAAAACATTAATTCTGCTCCTAAACCTCTAAAATCCATCATGCCTTCTGGATAAATGTACATTTCATCCGCAACAGAAGCCAGATAATAATTGCTTTGGAAATAAGCTTCACTATAGGCGACAATGAATTTATTTGATTTTTTAAAATCAATTAATGCTTGCCTGATTTCTTCTAAAGTTGAAATCCCTACTGCAAAACCAGAAAGATCTAAATAAATTCCTTTGATATTCTCATCCTCTTTTGCCGCTTTTAATCCAGCTCTAATTGCATCAATGCCCAATAGGTTATCAACCTGTAAATTCGAAGGGTTGAAGCTAGTATGCGTACGTTCAGAAATCATTGAATTCAAGTTCATGTGAACCAATGAATTATTTTCGACTTTATTCGTAGATGATGCTGCTTGTTCGACACTAATACCATCTAACAGCGCTCCAATACTACCCACAAAAATAAATGTGACAATCATTCCGCCAATTATAAAAGCAATAACTGCAGCAATAAACGACGCCAATAATGTTCTGAAAAAAGATCTCATTTGTTAAATTTTAGTGATTTAATTAATGTAAAATTACAGATTGCTTAAAAAATATAATTGAAATATACACGAGTGGTATTTTTTGAGTACAACGGGTAAGAAATCTACTTTTGAATCTATGTGGAATAGAGTAATGATTGGGCTTGGGTCTAATTTAGGAAACAAAAAAGACAACATTATATCGGCTTGTCAATCGATTGGTCATCTCGGAGAAATGGTACAAATTTCTTCATTATATGAAACAGCCGCGTGGGGGTTCAATTCCGAAAATGTGTTTTACAATGCTTGTGTTGAAATACGAACAGAATTGGAACCTGGTGCACTTTTGGCAGAGCTTAAGAGAATTGAAGATAATCTGGGTAGAGAGCGTTCAACAGCTGGTTATGCGGATCGAAAGATCGATTTAGATATTCTGTTTTTTGATAATCTTATTGTAGAGACTTCTGAATTGGTGATTCCTCACCCTAGGATGGCTGAACGAAAGTTCACATTATTCCCTTTAAATGAACTGGATTCGAATTTTATGCATCCTAAATTCAAAAGTACAGTGAACGAGCTATTAAATTTATGTTTAGATTCAACTCAAATTAAACGCATTGACTGAAGCGCCATTTATCGTGATTGAAGGTAATATTGGAGTTGGTAAAACAAGTCTTGCTAAGGCGCTTTCTGAAAAATGGGGGTATCGCCTTTTGTTGGAAGAGTTTGAAGAAAATCAGTTTCTCAGCCAATTTTATACGGATAAAGAAAAGTATGGTTTACAAACCGAATTGCGATTTATGCTGGATCGATTCAAGCAATTAAAATCAGCATTAGACAATAACGAGCCAATAATAGCAGACTATTTTATTGAAAAGTCATTAATCTTCGCAGAAAATACGCTTTCCAAAAGTGATTTAACACTTTTTAAAGAATTGTATCAAATTTTGTTTCAAAAATTAAAAAAACCGGATTTGTATGTTTACTTAAGTGCTGACGTGAATCGATTGCAATCGAATATTAAAAGAAGAAATCGAAGAATGGAAACAAAAATATCGAGTGAATACCTGGAAAAGATTAATAAGGGCTATTTGAAGTATGTTTCTGCGCATAAAGAGCTCAAATACATGATTTTAGATGTTTCAAAGCTCGATTTCATGAAGCATTCTGAGCATTTAGCAGAAATCGATAGCCTTATTCAAAAAAATAGAACCAGAAATTAGGTAGTCAGATAACCTTTTTAACTGTTGTCAGAGTTAAAAACTTTGGTTATTATTGCACCACTTATTGAATACTTTAAAAACTAGTAATGAAAAGAAGAAACCTGAAAGTTGTTGCAATAGCATCAATAGTAGGTAGTTTTGCTGCGTCGTGTACACTACTAAAAGATCTTGAATACACGGTAACTCCGAACCCTATTGAACAGCACGGAGATACGTGCACCTTAAAGATTAACGGGAAATTTATTGAAAAAGGATTGAATGCGAAAGCCATAGTTGAGGTAACTCCAGTGCTGGTTAATTCAGATGGTACGGAACGATCTTTCAAAACAGAAATTTTCAAAGGCGAGAAAGCTGCTGGAAATGGAATAGTTGTACCTAAAGCTGGTAAGTCTTTTACTTACAACAGTGAAGTTGGGTGCGAATGTGGTGAGTTTTCAGAGTCTGTATTGAAAGTGAAATTGTTGCCGAAAAAGGGAACGAAAGTAATGGATGAAATTCTTACCGACAAGATAGCAGACGGCGTTATTCATACGCCTTGTCTATTAATGAGTGATGACAAAGTGGTTTTTGCAAAAGACAATTTTGTTCGAGTTACGCAACATACAACAGAGGTAACATTCAATTATTTAAAAGGAAACGCAACGGTTAGAAGTGGCGAACTGAAAGACCAGGATGTCTTGGATTTTAAAAATTGGGTTACAGGTGCGATCGCTAATCCAAAAATTGTAATGAAGCAATTCGGAGTAATGGCATATGCATCTCCAGAAGGTGAAATAGAAAAGAACGATAATTTAGCTTCAGACCGAGCGAACAGCGCCAAAGGTGCCATGGTTAAAATGATGAAACAAGTGGGTGTTGAGGCAGGTACGCAAGACGGTTTTTACAACTTGATGCCTAAAGGTGAAGATTGGTCAGGACTTAAAGAATTAATCGGTGCTTCAGATCATCCGGATAAAAACATTATTATTTCCGTTGCGGAAATGAATGGTGATGACGCGAAGAGAGAAGCGGAGATTAAAACATTGGCTCATACATACAAGTTTTTAGAAGATGATATTTTTCCAAAACTAAGAAGGTCTCAAATGACGTTAAGTTATGATTTGAATGGTTTAACGGATGAAGAATTACTTCAGTGGTCACAATCTAAACCAGATTCAATGGCCTTAGAAGAAATATTGTTTACTGCTAATAACTTAGTAGAGGATTTGAATGAGAAATTGAGACTGTTTCAAGTAGCAGAAAAGGTTTATTCAAACGATTGGAGAGCGATTAATAACGTTGGATACATCTACATGTTGCAAAACAAGATGGACGATGCATCAGCACAGTTTGAAAAAGCGGCTGAACTTGATTCAGATCCTATTGTTAAAAATAATTTGGGCGTAATTGCAAGATTGAATGGAAACATTGCCAAAGCAGAAGAACTCTTTAATGAAGGTCTTTCAGCAGGACCAGAAGCGAAATACAATCTTGGTTTGGTTCAGATTAAGAAAGGCGAATACGCTTCAGCTATTGACAATATGGGTTCTTATAACACATTCAATGCTGGTTTAGCTAAATATCTAAATGGAGATACTGATGGTGCTGTTGCAGCAGTTGATGGTTCTTCAGAGGCTTCAACGGCAATGGGACATTATTTGAAAGCAGTTGTTGGTGCAAGAACTGGGAACAAAGAGATGATGACTAGCAATTTGAAAGATGCGATAGCCAAAGATGCTCAGTGTAAAGCAAAAGCATCAAAAGACAGAGAATTCATGAAATATTTTGAAGACGCTGATTTTAAAGCGATGGTTCAATAATTAAGTAACGAAATTTTATTCTAAAGCCTTTCGATTCTTCGAAAGGCTTTTTTTTGGTTTTAGATTTTCTATAGAGCACATTAGTAGAGAGTAGATTTAGTAATTGGATTATGATCGGGCTTTTTTAGATAGTGTCTATTTGATAACATCGATACAATTGCCAACTACATTAGTAATGTTACTCATTGATTGCAGAGATAAGGATCTGTGATAAGCTTAAAAAGTAATCGAAAGAATCGTTCAAGTTGAATCTTTTCAGCTGCTATATAAACTGTCAAATAAAGGATTCCATATACGTCTCTCTGAATAGCAGTATAATATTATCAATAGCCCAATATGTTTAACGAAGGTAGAAATTGATAACGCAATAGTAGGATTCAGTAAAAGAGTGGTCTTAGAAAGAAGCTTTAATTTTGCGACTTCCACCTCGATACCTTCCTCGGGTAGTTGCCCGTGGACGGTAATAAACCCCTAAAACAGCGTACATGTATCCATCTCGATCAGTGGGATCTCCACGTTGCATACCCGCTTTTGTAGGGTCATAAACATAATTGCCGTCCGTGTAGGTAGGGATAAGATTCAAGGTAGGATTTGCAAAATAGGCTGCTTCTCCTCCAGTGGCATTAGCAATTGCATCATTATCATAATAGACAGTACTCACATCATCTATGTAATCGGTAAACGTAAAGCGGTGAGACAATTCTAATTTAATTCCCCATTCTCGGGACAAACCGTACCGAAAACCAATTCCTACTGGAACAATCATCCCGTATTGTTTGTAGGGTTCTGGGCCATCCGGCAAGCCTTGACCTTCCGTATTCAATGGAGCTAAGTCAATCCATACTCCTGGAGCATTTGGTCTTTCTGCTTGCGGGTTGAAATAGAACCCACCTAGACCAAAAAAGGTATAAAAACCAATATTTAATTTTTTAAGCCCTAGTTTTTTACCCAAATTACTTTTCAGGTTATACAGGTTCCCGTATTTCTCTTTGATAATGTGAAATTCTATCGTTGTAGTAAAATCGTAAATATTAGCCCTGAAATGTAAATTTCTATTTTGCCTAAAAACTTCAGTTGTGGTATTGTCGTTACCAGCTACCCGCTGAATGCCACCTTGAAACCTTAGTCCGGCTCTTTCACCTAAGTACAGCATATAACTCATGCCTCCCGCAAATTTTGTCTGATTAAATTCTAAATCCCAAATAAAATCAGAACCAATCATATCTCGACCACCCAGCTCTCCAAGGAAATTAGATGCCCCGAAATAAGCGGTGTACTCGTGTTTTTGAGATTTCCACATTCTGCTGCTATAGAATCCTTGTGCACAGAATTCTTGTGCGCAGAAAGCGATTAGGAAAGCGGCTATTACAAGTGGTTTGAACATCAGTATTGATAAGCTCTTTTAACGCGAGTATCCAAAAATAGGAAATTCAAACGAATTACCATCGTTTTTATGTTTTAAAGGATGTTGCGCCTTATAGAGTTAAACACCTAAGTGAGTCCATAGTTACAAATAACATTGCTGAAAATCTTAAAATGCGCGCAACTGATTAGAGATTTCACTTAGAATTATCCCTGCACAAACAGAAACATTTAACGAATGTTTAGTTCCGAATTGTACTATTTCTAAGCAAAAATCTGATGCATCAATCACTTGCTGCTCTACACCTTCAACTTCATTCCCAAATACGAGTGCTAACTTCACGTCTTTAGTTAATCGTAAACTGCTTAGCTTTTGGGTATTTTTTGTTTGTTCAATAGCAGCGATGGTATACTGCTCTTTTTTTAGCATAGAAATTGCTTCGGATGTTGTTCCATAGTACTTCCAATCTACGCTTTGAGTGGCGCCGATGGCCGTTTTTGTAATTTCTCTATGTGGAGGCTTCGCAGTAATACCACATAAATAAATGGCTTCAATTCCAAAACAATCAGCCGTTCTGAATATCGAACCAACATTACTTAAACTTCGAATATTATCCAGTACAACGATTACCGGTATTTTTTCTGCCTGCTTATAACCATCAATGGATAGTCGGTTTAGTTCATGAAGTTTAAGTTTTCTGTTCATAACTTGATTTGCGGTGTGCATAAATTGCCAAAATCTTGATTGTATAGCGTTGTACCTTTAGGTTTCATTAGACGAAGTTATACTATTGGCTGCAAAAACGAAATCAAAAAGTGCTTCGAAGGAAACCCCTTTGATGGCCCAGTACAATCAAATCAAGAGAAAGCACCCAGATGCCTTACTCTTGTTTCGCGTTGGAGATTTTTACGAAACTTTTGGTAAAGATGCCATTAAGGCATCAAAAATATTAGGAATTGTGCTCACGGCAAGAAACAATGGGGGTTCTAAAATTGAACTCGCTGGATTTCCCCATCATTCTATGGATACCTATTTGCCAAAATTAGTTCGTGCTGGTCAACGCGTTGCTATTTGTGATCAGCTCGAAGATCCAAAGCTTACTAAAAAAATAGTTAAGCGGGGTGTTACAGAATTGGTAACACCAGGTGTATCCTTTAACGACCAGGTACTGGAACAAAAAAGCAACAACTTTTTAGCCGCGATTCATTTTGATGGTGCTGGTGGAGGAGTTTCATTTTTAGATGTTTCAACAGGAGAGTTTTTGCTGGCTGAGGGAAGCTTAGAATACATCGATAAACTCATGCAGGGTTTTCAGCCGAAGGAAGTACTCTACGAAAAGCACAAAGACCAATTATTTACGACCCACTTTGGTAATAAACATTATTCTTATCGGCTTGATGATTGGGTCTTTTCAGAAGATTATGGCAGGGAGTCTCTTCAACAACATTTTGGTACGAACTCACTAAAAGGATTTGGCGTTGCAGATTTATCAAAAGGCTTGGTTGCAGCCGGGGCCATTTTGCAGTATTTATCCCAAACGGAGCATAAACGATTAGATCACATTACAAATATCTCCAGAATTGAAGAAGAAAAGTATGTTTGGCTTGATCGATTCACTGTACGGAATTTGGAGCTTTTGTACAGCGCCAATCAGGATGCTAAAACCTTGATTGAAGTTTTGGATGAAACCATTTCGCCGATGGGCGGAAGATTACTGAAGCGATGGCTACTATTGCCTCTTAAAAATAAAAAGGCGATAGAAGAAAGATTGCATGTGGTAGAATCTTTTTTGAATAACAGCAACGAAAGAACTCAGCTCTGCGGGGAGATCGCAAAGATTGGTGATTTAGAACGGTTAATTTCCAAAGTAGCTGCTGGAAGAGTAAATCCGCGTGAAGTAAATCAGCTCAGAAGAGCACTTAAAGCTATAGAGCCCATTTCAAATTCCTGCAAGACCTCTAAAATAACCGCAGTTAAAAAGTTGGGCAATCAGTTGAATCTTTGTGAATCCATAAAAAACAAAATAGCCAAAGAGCTCAATGACGATGCGCCCGTTTTATTGTCTAAGGGCGGTACGATTTCAGATGGTGTAAATAAGGAATTGGATGAGCTAAGAGCGATTGCTTATTCTGGTAAAGATTACTTAGTTCAAATTCAGCAAAGAGAGATGCAGGCAACCGGTATATCCTCGCTTAAGATTGCCTACAACAATGTTTTCGGTTATTACCTAGAAGTTAGAAACACCTACAAAGACAAGGTTCCCGATAGCTGGATTAGAAAGCAAACACTTACACAGGCGGAGCGATATATCACCGAGGAATTAAAAGAGTACGAGTCCAAGATATTAGGTGCGGAGGAAAAAATTAATGTGCTGGAAGCTAAACTATTTCAAGAATTAGTGGAAGAACTGGCACAGTTTATTCCACCAATACAGCAAAATGCAGCAATTGTGGCTCAGCTTGATTGTTTACTTTCATTTGCAACGATTTCAGAGAAATACGGTTATGTAAAACCAAAGATAAATGAGGGTTTAGAGCTGGTAATTCATGCCGGAAGACATCCCGTAATAGAAAAGCAGCTACCTCTCGGCGAACCTTATATCGCTAACGATACTTTTTTAGATAGTAAAAGTCAGCAAATAGTGATGATTACTGGGCCAAATATGTCTGGTAAATCTGCCATTTTGCGTCAAACAGCATTGATTGTACTGATTGCTCAAATGGGTTGTTTTGTGCCGGCAAAAGCAGCAGAAATTGGGTTAGTCGATAAAATATTTACACGCGTTGGTGCATCCGACAACATTTCTTCGGGAGAATCTACCTTTATGGTAGAAATGAATGAAACGGCATCTATTTTGAATAATTTATCAGAAAGAAGTTTGATTTTATTAGATGAGATTGGTCGCGGAACAAGCACTTACGATGGTATTTCCATTGCGTGGTCGATAACGGAGTATTTGCACGAGCATAAATGTCAACCAAAGACCTTATTTGCTACCCATTACCATGAGCTCAATGAAATGTCGACTACTTTTCCGCGGATTAAAAATTTCAATGTCGCGGTTAAAGAGGCTGGTGAAAAGGTGCATTTTTTGCGTAAGCTCGTTCCAGGAGGTTCTAATCATAGTTTTGGTATCCACGTTGCTCAAATGGCTGGTATGCCCCGAAGAGTTATTAGTAGAGCAAAAGATGTTTTACAACAGCTGGAACAAACAAAAACCAATGATCAGCTAACTACTAAAGCAAAAGTCGTGGCTACTGATGCCGCAATGCAGCTCAGTTTCTTTCAGCTAGACGATCCTGTATTGGAGCAAATTCGCGACGAAATAACCCAGATTGACATCAATTCTTTAACGCCCGTAGAGGCATTAATGAAGCTGAATGAGATAAAGAATCTAACCGGAGGCTAATTTCATTTTGGTGAATCAAAAAAAACCTTATTTTTGGCATCCAATTCAGCGAGTGTAGCTCAGGGGTAGAGCATCACCTTGCCAAGGTGAGGGTCGTGAGTTCGAATCTCATCACTCGCTCAAAGTGGTTCGGGAGAGTCACTTTTTTCAATTTTGCTCGAGTGGTGGAATTGGTAGACACGCAAGACTTAAAATCTTGTGGGCATTAGCCCGTGCGGGTTCAAGTCCCGCCTCGAGTACTAAGAACCCTTGTAATCTTTTGATTATGAGGGTTTTTTAGTTTATTGACTGCATATTTAGACAGCATTTAGACAACATATTGACATTTTAGCTATTGATTAAGATTTGGCAATTAAATTTTATCAAAATACTCAAGGTCAATTGCTTTTCTA
>JABJPZ010000094.1 GCA_018663635.1 Crocinitomicaceae bacterium | reverse complement strand
CTCCTTATTTAGTATGTAATTATGGCATTAATTGGAAAAATTAGAGAGAAGTCGACACTGTTACTAATAGTAATTGGGGTCGGTATGCTTCTTTTCATTGCACCTTACGATCAAATTATCTCGTTGTTTGGTAATGGTCAAAACAGCAGTTCTATTGGAATGTTTCAAGGGGAGCCGATCTACTCCGAGCAGTGGAGATTTGAAGAGCAAGTGAACAGGTTGAAATTTCAGTACAGACAAAATCAACAGGAAGTTCCTGATGATTATGCAAGAAATGCAATTTTCAATCAAATGATCAATGATTCTTTGCTTAATACAGAGCTCAATAAGCTGGGATTGTTTACAACACCAGACGAGCTAAGTGCAATACAACAAGGAACAGATGGTGTTGCTATCGCTGAATACATTAAGAGTTTACCATATTTCCAGGACGCCAATAAGCAATTTTCCCAAGATTCGTTAAGTAAGAAGCTGCCCATTTTTGCAAATCAAGATGGAGGCTATTGGGAACAGATTGAAGCGGAATTAAGTAGGAGTAATATCATTGCGAAATACGTAAGTATGGTTTCTAAAGGAGTAATCGTTACAGATTACGAGGCGCAACGCGATTTTAATGAATCCAATGAAAAAGTGAATCTACAATACGTTTATAAAGCGTTTAATACTGTTCCTGATTCTTTAGTACCTGTTACAGACGAGGATTTCGCATCATACTATGAGCAACACAAGGATGATAAGAAATATGAAAAAGAAGAAACGCGAGGACTTGATTTTGTATCTATTAATGTGATTCCTTCTTCAGAAGATTCTGCTTTTGTTAAAAGTCAAATTGAGCAGCTTAAAGAAACTTTTGCCAATAAGCAACCAGAGGATGATTCGTTGTACGTAGTTAATAATTCGGATGCAGGTACGTATAATGGAGCTTATCGCCAACCGAATGAATTTCCGTTAGCCATTGATACCTTAATTCAAAAGGCAGCTGTTGGTAGTGTTGTCGGACCGTTTCAATTAGGAACGTCTTATCAATTGGCAAAAATATTAGAGTCTAAATTGGAACCAGAAGCAAAGGTGAGACACATTCTTTGTGGATTTGGAGATGATCAAAGTGATGCAGGTAAAAATATAGCGAAAGTGAGAGCAGATAGTGTTCTCAGAGTACTCAGAGCCAAAAAGAATTTTGAAGAATTATTGGCAGTTTCTGATGATCCTGGTAAAGCACAAAATAATGGAGAATACGGTCCTTTTGATAAAGATGCACAATTAGTAGAGCCATTTAAAGATTTTGCATTTGCAAATGCTGTAGGTCAAACAGGAGTGGTCGAAACCAATTTTGGTTACCATGTAATGGAAGTGTTGGAGAGAAATGATGCAAAAAGAATTATTGCACCAACTATTGAGAAGAACATTGTTCCTTTGGATAAAACCATAGGAATGTATAAAGACAGTGCATATCGTTTTATTCAGGCTGCGAAAGAAGCAGATGACTTTAATGACTACTGTAAGGCCAATGGGTTTATTTTTGGGGTTACAAGTGAGAAGGATGTTGTGGTTTCTGCACCACAGATGAAATCACCAGACTTAGAAAACAATAACAATATTTTAAAGTGGGTGTTTAATTCGGATCTAGATGAAATTTCAGATTATTTCTATATGAACAAATCTCATAAGCTGATAGTTGCGAAATTAACACAAAAGATTCCAGAAGGAGCACCAAGTCTAGAAACAGCCAAAACGCTAATGCGTGAGGATTTACTTAATGAAAAGAAAGCTGATTATCTCTCAGAGCAGGTCAAGGATGTGGTTACGTTAAATGATGTCCTAATAAAGTGGCAAGCAGCAACTGTGCTAAAAGGAAAAGACGTTGCTTTTAAAAATAAGAATTTGTCTGATATTACGAGTAATGATCCGAGAGAAGATGGTGTAGTCGTTGGAACTGCCTTCACCATGCATCCGGGAGTGCTATCAGATCCGATTGCAGCTAGTGGAGGTATGTACTTGTTATTGGTAGATCAGTTCATACCCGTAGCTGAAAAGAAAGAAAATTATGATTTCGAAAGAACGAGCTTACAAGAGAATTTGCGAGCTAGAGCGGATGGTGGTATCATGAAGGGTTTAAGAGACGCGGCAGATATTAAAGATTATCGAAATAAAAGAGAATTAATCAACGAATAGTTGATATGTGCTTTAAGTAAAAATCCTGTCCTTTTAGGTCAGGATTTTTTTATGCAATTTATTTTATGGGTTAAATGAAACTGGATAGCAATCATTAGTATGGCCAGAACTAAATGAATGGGCTGAAGAATTGCAGGAACGGCGAAGTAGGCCATACCCATTCCAGCTAATGCTTCGAGAAAAACAATAGTCATTAGCCAGTTTACTTCTGTTAGTCGCATGTTTCGTTTATAATTTACAATAAACAGGCCTGCATTAATTGCAAGAACTGCAATTGCAAATGATCTATGAAAGTACCAATTTGATCCTAAGCTAACTATCCAGTTTTCTCTTGAAACATGATCGTGCATGCCGTCAATTAATTGTCGCACATCGGTTCCTGCTAAAATTTGAATGGTACTAATTACGATGCCAAAATAAAGTAAACCTTTAAAGAAATAATTGTTGGTCAAAATCGTTCTAGCGGTTTCACCCCTTGCTACGCGAATTATTTTTATTTGCAATGCAATGATGATGATGGCAGTAAGCATATGAATGGATAATACCCAAGGTGTAAGGTTAGTTGCTACGGTCATTGCTCCCATCCATGCTTGGAACCCCAATAAAATTAATTGAATAGCACAAAGAAAAATCAACCATTTTTTGTTTTTGATATAGGCCCAAGAAAAAAGAAAGACTCCTAAAACTAAAAAGCCTGATATTGCTCCAATTAATCGATCAATGAATTCCGTCCAAGTGTTGAATGCACTAAAGTTTTGCTCGAAAAGAATGGTGTCGTCATTTCTAAGTTCACTTGCTTGTCGCGTCAATCCTATGCCATCAAGTAAATCAGCGAAACGTGCTATTTTTTTCTTTCTTTTTTCAGCATAAATGTCCTTGTAATTAGCCGGTAGTTCCGAAATGTCGGTTGGAGGAATGTATTGTCCGAAACATTTTGGCCAATCAGGACAGCCCATACCACTTCCGGTCATTCTAACGAGGCCACCAGCAACGACAACGAGCATCAATGCGATTAACGTCAATTTTGTCAGTAGTACGAAAAAGTTGGAAGTACTTTCCTTCATTGGGACCAAAAATAAGTATGTTAATCGATATAAGAAATGAGAAGAATCATTTTAATAGTTTCTAATTGTGCTTTGAGTTCTTTCTAATTATAAATGAAAACAAAAAGGGTAAGACAATTGTTTCAATTTCTTTGTTAATGTACGGTGCAAACTGTTTTTAGCAAATGGTTTTATTATATGATATTAAGGCTGACAATAATCTAGGGCTTATTGTTTACGCTTGATTATTAGAGAAGTTTTCTTCTTTGATAAGCGCTAGGTACATTAATTGGAAATAGAAAATACAGTTCTGTTAGGTCACAAGTAATTTAGGTTCTGTCATCTCGAGAATGGCATATTTAACCCCTTCTTGTCCTGTTCCAGAATCTTTTATTCCACCATATGGCATGTTGTCGTCTCTGAAAGTGGGTACATCGTTAATCATAATGCTACCAACTTGTAGTTGTTTAAAAGCAATCTGAATTTCCTCATTGGAATCGGTAAAAAGACCAGCTTGTAAGCCATAAGCTGTATCGTTAACTGCGTCAATAGCATCAGATAACTGGCTATATTTTTCAACAACTACAACTGGTCCGAAAACTTCTTCTTTAACAATTTTCATTGCAGGACTAGTATTGGTCATCACCGTAGGTTCTATAAAATCATTCATTCTATTTCCACCCAACAGAAGCGTTGCTCCTTCACTTTTTGCTTCTTCAATCCAATCTTGCACTCTTGACGCGGCCTCCTCTGAAATCATCGGGCCGAAATCAGTACTGGCCTCATTAAGTTTGCCCGTTGTTAAATTAGCAATTTGATTTAGGTAAATTTTGATAAAGGAATCAAATTGGCTTTCGTGTATGTAAATTCTTTGAGTGTGTATGCACACTTGTCCGGAGTAGGCAAATCCGCCAACAGTGCAACGTTTTGCGGCATGATTTAGATTAGCGGTAGGTGCAATAATCGCCCCTGCGTTCCCACCGAGTTCAAGAATTACTTTTTTCTTGTTAGCCATCGATTTGAGTTTCCAACCGACTTCAGCAGAACCCGTAAAAGAAATTAATTTGAAACGCTCATCTTTGACCCATTCTGCTACTTGATCATTAGGAAGCTCAATGCATTGAACGGCATCAGGCTCAGCACCACAAGATGCGATAATATCAATAAGTTTTTTAGCAATAAGTGGTGTTTTAGGGGAAGGCTTTATGATGATTGGACAGCCTGCTGCAATTGCTGGAGCGATTTTGTGCGCAACTAGGTTTAAAGGGAAATTAAATGGGGTAATACCAAAAATGGCCCCCAAAGGAAATCGCTTTACGTAGCCTTCTTTATTTGAATTCAATGAACGATTCAGGCTAATGTATTCTCTTGGTATTCGAGTTGCTTCTTCAGAAGCAATATTAAATGTGTCTATGCATCGCTTAACTTCAATGCGTGCATATTTTACAGGCTTTTTTGCTTCTTGAACCAATAGTGCTATTAAATCGTCTTTGGATGATTCAAGCGCTTGCGCAATTGTCTTTAATATTAGTGCTTTTTGGAATCCACTTTGTTGTGAAATCAGCTTGCCTGCTTCTAGCAATTTGCCAATTTGTATGTCCTTTGATAGGTTCATCTAATGAAATAAAAAAGGCCAGTTCCGCATGAAGTGGAATTGGCCTCAAATTGAAATTCAATAACCTTTAAAACATTTCAATAAGTGCATCGAAAATGTTGGGAAATTGAAAGCCTTGTGGAGCCGATACCTCGATAGTTTGTTCTGGATTCGATCCAGAATTTATAGATTGATCTGAATTAGAGTCTAGGTTTTTTTCACTTGCATCTGTCACTTTAAACTGACCGTTATTGAGCTGCTGAATAACCTGCACTAAAGCATCCTTATTAGTTAATTTATTGTCAAATTTAACCACTGCTTGTTTGTTGTCAAAATCAACATCACATGAAACAATACCAGAAACACTTGTTAAGCTTTCCTTTATTTTTCCACCACACATAACGGCACATTCCATACCTTCTATTTCAAAATTTGCAACTGTGTTAGCAAGGTATGCATTGTTGTCTTGAGAAGCGGCAGCATTTTCATCTGTTTGATTTTGTTCACTGTTACAGCCTAGTAAAGCAGTCATTAAGGCAGCAGTTACAAAAATGTTGAGTAAATTTTTCATGAATTGCAGTCGTTTTTGTTAATTGGGATGCTAATATATCCATTAATTTGCTCCTAAGCAATATGTAAAATCTCAGGAGAGTTAAATATTAAGAGAAATTAACAGGGTTTGATGATTTGCAATTACAATGTAATTACGTACATTTGCAGCCCCTTTTTGGGGAAAACAAATTAAAATTTAATAAAGATGTACGCAATCGTAGAGATAGCAGGGCAACAATTTAAAGTTCAAAAAGATCAACAATTGTACGTTCATCGTCTGGAAGGTAAAGAAGGAGCAAAAGTGGATTTCCATGATGTTCTTCTTATCGACGACAATGGAACGGTTAATGTTGGCGCCCCAGCTATAGATGGTGCAAAGGTTACTGCAAAGATCCTTCAGCACCTTAAAGGAGATAAAGTAATTGTCTTCAAAAAGAAAAGAAGAAAAGGCTATCAGAAAAAAAACGGCCACAGACAGTACTTAACGCAAATAGAGATTGATTCTATCGTTGCAAAGGGTGCTAAGAAGTCAGTTGCTAAGGCAGAAGTTAAAAAAGAAGTAGATGCTGTTAAAGCAGCTGCTCCTAAAACAGTAAAAGCCGAAGTAAAAGCGGAAGTTAAACCAGCTACAACTGATTTATCTGGAAAGACGGTAGCAGAATTAAAAGATTTGGCAAAAGCCGCGGGTATTACTGGTATATCTGGGATGAAAAAAGCCGATTTGATAGAAGCACTTAGTAAGTAAATTATACAACACTTAAAACCTAAAGATCATGGCGCATAAAAAAGGAGCCGGTAGTTCAAAAAACGGTAGAGAATCAGAATCGAAACGTCTAGGCGTTAAAATATTCGGTGGTCAAGGATGTGTTGCAGGCAACATTATCGTTAGACAAAGAGGAACAAAACATAAGCCCGGTGAAAATGTAGGTTTGGGAAAAGACCACACCTTGTTTGCACTGGTTAACGGAACTGTAGAGTTCAGAAAGAAAAAAGACAATAAGTCATATGTTTCGGTAGTTCCATTTGAAGCATAATTTATTGACTACATACATAATTCTAAACTCTCACTTTATAAGTGGGAGTTTTTTATTTTTACCTGTTGGTAATTGGGCCTTAAATAAATAATATGTTAGAGTTAGGATTTATAAGAGAAAACAGAGCAGAGATAATTGAAAGGATGTCGGTAAGAAATTTGTCGGCTAAAGACCTTGTTGACAATGCCATAGAATTAGATCAGAAAAGAAGGGAAACACAAAAGAAGTTTGATGATCTTCAAGCTGAAATGAATCAAATCTCCAAGCGTATAGGTCAATTGTTTCAAGAAGGAAAGAAAGAGGATGCAGTCGTGCTTAAAGGAAAAACGGCAGTTTTGAAAGGGGCTTTACAGCCATTGAAAGAAGAAATGGCTAGTGCTGAGGTAGCATTACGAGAGGTTTTGTATCAAATCCCAAACATGCCAAACGTTATCGTTCCGCCAGGAAAAACAGATAGCGACAATGAAATTATTTTACTTGAGGCTGATTTGCCTTCTTTGGATAGCAATGCTCAACCGCATTGGGATTTGGCCAAAGAATATAATTTAATTGACTTTGAATTAGGAGTCAAAATAAGTGGAGCGGGTTTTCCCGTTTATAGAGGGCAGGGAGCAACATTGCAACGTGCGTTGATTAACTTTTTTCTTTCAGAGGCGTTAAAATCTGGATATGAAGAAATATTACCACCACTATTGGTTAACGAAGCGTCTGGGTTAGGTACAGGGCAATTGCCAGATAAAGAAGGGCAGATGTATTATGTGCAAGAGGATGACTTGTACTTGATTCCGACAGCAGAGGTGCCAATAACAAATATTTTGCGGAATACCATTGTGAAAAAAGCAGATTTCCCTATTAAGTTGACTGGCTACACACCTTGTTTTAGAAGAGAGGCAGGATCTTATGGAAAAGATGTGCGTGGATTAAACAGGCTGCATCAATTTGATAAAGTAGAAATAGTTCAAGCAGTTGATCCTGCAAAGTCTTATCAAGTTTTGGATGAAATGGTAGAGCACGTAAAAGGATTGTTAAGGTCGTTGGAATTACCTTTTAGAGTGGCAAAACTCTGTGGCGGTGATTTAGGTTTCACATCCGCACTAACGTATGATATGGAAGTTTACTCGGCTGCACAACAAAAATGGTTAGAAGTTAGTTCTATATCTAACTT
>JABJPZ010000093.1 GCA_018663635.1 Crocinitomicaceae bacterium | reverse complement strand
GCCTTGATGGACGGTCAAGTATTCATCAAATAGTTTTATGTATTCATTAACTAACTCTTGATTTAATTCTTGTCGAAGAAAGAGGCGAACAATATCTCGACCACCACCACTTATCTTAAAGCCACCACCATCAACTTCCTCCATGTCAACTTTCGCAATTATAGCGAAGAGTTGCATTAAGGCTTTGAGTATTCTTTCACTCATTTAGGTAGTGATTATTGGGTTAGACGATGTTAATGTATTTAATAAGTACTTTTTTCAAATCCAATTAGCAAAATGGCACAACCAGAACTTTTCTTATTTGGATCCAGCCTCGTTTGTATTTTACACTGCATTGTACTGGTAATCTTAAAATCCCAATAGGGTGCATTGCTCTGATCAACATTCGAGAAGAGCAGCATATCTTGCTCGTCCCATATTTCGAAAATTACATAGTCTGCTCTTTGACCTGCAGAAACTGCAATTCTATAGGTACTACCACCAAAAAAAGTAGTATTGAACTCTGCTGCTTCGTCATCTTGCAAAAAGGCTCTGTAAACTTGACCATCTGATATGAAAATACTATTCTCCGTTCCGGAATTCAGATAACTGCCCGCAATTCCAGCAATAGAGTCGCATGTAACTTGTGCTTGCGAAACGGATCCTAAGAAAAGGATTGCAATGGCTAATTGTACTACGCTTAATTTCATTTTCAGTATGGGTTGTTATTTAATAATTAATTCTCTAAGGTCCGAAACATGCATTGAAATGTTGGAAAGAACATCGTCGGGCATATTTACCGTATTAGTTGAATTAAATACCGTTAATTTTTTGTCTGCATAGGTTACAGGTTCTTGATATGTGTATTCTGATGTGACTTGTTCAAAATTGGCGTATAAATCTTCCATGCCAATCACAAACTCTTCATAATCATCACCATTTACATCTAGGCTATGTAGTAATGATATGAGTGACTTAAGTGTGCTTTTTTGTTCTCCAATTCTATATCGTACATCTTCATTCCCCAATTCAGCCACCTTGCAAGAAAAATGTAAAGCTTCAATCCAACCGCCGGCAAGAATTAATCCGGCTTGATAACTTTTATCATTTTCTTTCAGATAGTTATCTGCTGCCTGATAGGCTTCAGAAATGAATACTAAGATAGAATCTTGATTCGTTGAATTGGCACTAAATCGTTCAATTAATGTTTCATTAAAGGCATTTTCAACACCCACTTCACTTGCCAATTTTCTTACAGGTGTTAAATAATCTAAGGAGATATTCGTGTTTTCATAAATGGTTGCATATCCAAGATCTGCTCCATAGACTCCGAGATTTGTAGCTTTCTGAAACATTGTGCTGTAGACATCTGCCTTTTCTTTAGGATTCAAATAAGCTTCATTAAACTCGGCACCAGACTCTTTTATTAGTATCGCTGTCTGAACAGGAGAAGGAATACTGAAAATTTGACCATTTAAATCAAATTGCTTGCTGTTTTCAATAATATCTGTGGGAATTTTGACTGGCGCAACAGGATCAATATTGTCCTTTTCAGGATCCTCGCAACTTGTTAACACTGTTGCCACTACGACAGTAAGTATCATTATTTGCTTTAAATGGTCTTTCATGAACGTCTTTTATTCGCTTAATTTAACGCATGCAAGTAATAAAAAATAACCGACATAGCAAAGCAAAAAGACATGATTATAAGACCATTTAGCCCTTGAATTTGGTTAGGTTGGTCATTGGTGTTGGGCAATAACACGATAAGGGACGCTAACAGAAATCAAAATTAGTTTGCTGAGACAGATTTTTTGCAATCATTTTTTTTTAATCTTAAAGACCATTAAATGTTGATTTTGTTCTATTTAAAAAGATAAATCTGCATCAAAAGTGATAAGGGCAGAAGGAAGTTCTTACATTTATCACGATCAAAGTAATCATATCATAGCTCGTCGATTTGAAAGAAAGAATGACACAATTTGTGGATGTAATTCTGCCTGTTGCAGTCCCAAAACTGTATACTTATAGAGTACCAGTTGAGTTAACAGGGTTTGTTATTCCGGGTCAACGTGTTATTGTAGAATTTGGTAAGCGGAAACGATATTCTGCCATTATTAGGAAAGTGCATGGTGTTGCGCCTATGGCTTATCAGGCGAAATACATTGAGGCTATCTTAGACCCTTTACCAATTGTTACAGAAGATCAGTTTAAATTTTGGGAATGGATAGCAACGTACTACATGTGCACCATTGGGGAGGTAATGTTAGCTGCTTTGCCCAGTGCGTTAAAATTAGCAAGCGAAACGAGAATCGTTTCAAATCCTGATTTTAATCGAGATTATCAGCAGCTAACAGATTCGGAATACTTAATAGTCGAGGCAATTGAAATTAGGAATGTTCTTAGTCTATTAGAAATTTCTGAAATTTTGGATCAAAAAACAGTCTACCCTTTAATTAAATCTCTACTGGAGAAAAAAGCAGTTTTAGTAGAGGAGGAGCTAATAAATAAGTATAAACCAAAAATCGACAAATATGTGCGATTGACTGCCGATTATACGCGTGAAGAAAGTTTGAAAAATGTCTTTGATGCGCTTGAAAGGGCACCAAAACAATTGGAGCTATTAATGCAGCTTATTTCACAAAGTAAAATGTTTGGTCATTCACCAATTGAAGTGAAAAAGAATTCCTTACAGAAAGCAGCTGGAGCGAGTTCTGCTCAAACAGCACAATTGGTGAAAAAAGGAATAATAGAGATTTACGAAAAAGAGATTGGGCGAATAGAAAGTTATGATGGTTCATTAACCCCATTCAACGAGTTGAGTTCTCAGCAAGCTGTTGCTTTGAAAGAAATAGATCATGCGTTTAAAAGTAAACAAGTTTGTCTCCTTCATGGAGTTACAAGTAGCGGTAAAACAAATGTTTACGTAGAAAAAATTAAAGAAACGATAGCGGCAGGAGGTAAAGTTTTATACTTATTACCAGAAATTGCTTTAACGACTCAAATAATAAATCGATTAAAAAAATATTTCGGCAATTGCATTGGAGTCTATCATTCAAAATTTAACGCGAATGAAAGAGTTGAGATTTGGAATAATGTTTTGTCAGGTAAAGGATACGATATTATCATAGGGGCTCGATCAGCATTATTTCTTCCGTTTAAAAATCTTGATTTGGTAATCATAGATGAAGAACATGAGAATTCTTTTAAACAATACGATCCAAACCCAAGATACCACGCACGAGATGCCGCTATTGTTTTAGCTAACATTTCAAATGCGAAAGTGATTTTAGGAACAGCAACGCCATCTATTGAAACGTATTGGAGCGCAAATCAAGGACGGTTTGGACATGTTACGATGAAGAAACGATTTGGCGGCATACAGCTCCCAGAAATTTTTTGTGCTGATATCCAAGAAGAAAGAAGAAAGAAGAAAATTAAAGGTGTGTTTACCACATTTTTGTCGAATGCAATGAAAATTGCATTAGAAAATGGAGAACAGATTATTTTGTTTCAAAACAGGAGAGGGTATGCACCCCAGTGGTCATGCGATGACTGTGGAGTAGTGCCACAATGTTCGAGATGTGATGTTAGTCTTACTTATCATAAGTTTCAAAAAAAATTGAATTGTCATTATTGTGGATATTCGATTAATCCGCCAAGTAAATGTGATGCCTGCGGTAGTCAAAAACTGGCAATGATTGGTTTTGGGACGGAAAAAATAGAAGAAGATCTAGCTCTGCAATTACCCAAAGCAAAAATAGCTCGCATGGATTTGGATACCACTCGTTCAAAAAGTGCGTATCAAAAATTGTTAGCAGGCTTTGAAAATAGGGAAATTGACATTTTAGTTGGTACTCAAATGGTAACCAAGGGGCTTGATTTTGACAATGTTGCTCTTGTTGGGGTTTTAAATGCGGACCAGATGCTTGGCTTTCCTGATTTTAGAGCATTTGAAAGGGCTTATCAATTAATGGCTCAAGTAAGTGGGCGAGCTGGGAGAAAACGAAAAAGAGGTAAGGTGATTATTCAAACTCGTAATCCAAATCATTGGATAATACAAAAAGTAATAGCTAATGATTATGAAGCCATGTATCATCAGGAGTTATTAGAAAGAAAAAATTTTAATTACCCACCCTTCTACAGACTAATTCAGCTGACTGTCAAACACAGAGATAAGAATCTTACAGAGGAGGGAGCGCGTGAATTAGTAAAGCTTTTGCAGGTAGAACTTAAAGGATGGGTTCTTGGCCCAGAATTTCCAAGTATTGCCAGAATACGAAACTTTTATTTAATGAATGTGCTGATTAAATTTGATCGAAAAGCGTCACCGACTAAAATTAAACGGTACATAAACGATAGTATTGGTAAATTAAAACAAAACAAGACATTTAAATCTTGCATTGTTAAAGTAGATATTGATCCAATTTAATACCTTTAAGGGCTTAATTTAGCTGAAAGCTGATGCCTAATTACTACAAATATTTTTTCTCTGTGCTCTGTTTCATAATTGGAATGAATATAATACTGCCCACAGAAACCCTAAACGACGTGGTGAGTAATTTTGCTTTAGAACAGATTCAAGATTTTGATGCTGACACAGAAAATGAGGATGAGAGAGAGGAAAGAGAAGAACTGAATGATGATAATGTTATGAATGCATTCAGTCAAAACTTACTTAGCCAATTTTGTGTTTACTCAATTATTGCATCATCCAGAAATCGATTTAACACGAGAATATATTTAGACATTGATACCCCGCCCCCTCTTTTTGAAGTATAATTTGAATTTATTTCACTAATACTTTTTGGTCGAAAGGCCTGTAATTTCAATGTACTACAATGCCGAATAAAAATAATAATAAATTTTTCGATTTTTCAAATTTAAAGGGTGACCTTTTGGGTGGGATTACGGCCGGAATCGTAGCCTTGCCCCTTGCTCTTGCTTTTGGAGTTTCTTCTGGGCTTGGCCCAAGTGCCGGACTCTATGGCGCCATTTTCATTAGTTTTTTTGCTGCTCTATTTGGAGGTACACCCACGCAAATATCTGGGCCTACTGCGCCAATGACGGCAGTTTCTATGGTTGTTGTGGGCGGAATAATTGCGGCGAACGACGGTAATTTAGAATTAGCAATACCAGCCATTTTAACTGTTTTTTTGCTGTCCGGAATATTTCAAATTATTCTCGGATTTGCAGGGATTGGTAAGTATATAAAATACATTCCAAGCCCAGTAGTATCCGGTTTTATGACCGCAATAGGTGTGATTATTTTGATTACCCAAATTTTGCCTGCCATCGGATATAATTCGGTAGAAGACAAAGAATATGTTGAGCAATTTAAACCGTTAGCTGAAGAAGTATTGTTAGACAAAATTCTAATGGATGAAGTAGGGGAAGGAATTCTTGTTTTAGATAATTTTCAGGAAACTGTTAGACGTGGACACGAAGTTACAGATACGGCAATAATTTCAGAGTCAAGAAATTTGGCTAAGAATAGTGCGAGTGGTGTTAGTGGAACCTTCCGAATATTACCAAGAGCAATTCATCAAGTCAATTGGCTTGAGCTACTATTAACCTTGGGTACGATTCTAGTCATATATGGATTTAAGATGATCACAAGGGCTATTCCGAGCTCTTTAGTTGCAATCGTTGTTGTTTCCGGAATCGCATATGGATTAAATCTTGAATACAAGGAGATTTTAGAAATCCCATCTGGAATTCCGGGATTGAATTATGAAATATTCAGTCAATTTAGTCTGAGTAGTGTTCTCCCTTATGTCATTACAGCCTTGTCGTTGTCATTATTGGGCGCAATTGATTCATTATTAACATCTGTTGTTGCAGATAATATGACTAAAACAAGACACGATTCTAAACAGGAGCTAATTGGACAAGGGATAGGAAATAGCATTGCAGCTATTTTTGGTGGAATTCCTGGTGCTGGAGCTACTATACGAACGGTTGTAAATATCAAAGCTGGTGGCAAAACAAAAATTTCTGGAATGGTGGCTGGATTGCTTTTGCTTCTAATACTGCTGGCTTTAGGTCCTGTGGCATCTAAGATACCTGCAGCCGTTCTGGCAGGTATATTGATTACTGTTGGTATAGATGTGATGGATTACAAAGGTTTAAAAGCGATACCAAAAACACCTTTTAATGAGGTTTTTGTAATGATGTTGGTATTGGTACTCGCTGTATTTTGGAATTTAGTATTTGCCGTGGCGATAGGTCTGGTGATTTCCGCGTTGGTATTCATGAAAAAGATGGGCGATATAGGAGAAACTAAAACCAATGTAAGAAGCATCAAATCGTACAAGACAAAGGCCCCTTGGAAAGACGAGTTAAAAATTGCCGCGAATGTAGAAAAACAAGTATACATTCAGCACCTTTATGGTCCACTGTTTTTTGGTTTTGCAAGTAGTTTTGGTGAATTATCTAGTAAGATATCTGACGTCAAGACATTGGTAATCCGTTTTGAACGGGTTCCCTATATTGATCAGTCAGGGATAAGAGCCTTAGAAACGGCGATTGAAGAATTCCAAAGTGGTGGCTGTGAAGTGCTTTTAACTGGACTAGAAGGACAGCCAAAAGAAATGTGCTATAAGTTTGGTCTGATTCCAGATACCGTTAAGGAAAATCAAGTTTTTGATGATTTCAATATCTGTGTACGATACTTGAAGAGAACATTGACCAATTCTGAAGGTGAGCTGGATCTCTAACCACTATTTCGTATACCGCTGTTTTATTAAACTGAAAAATAAGCGCTAAAATTAGTTTGTTTAGGTTGTAAACCGAGTAAAAGTGTACTTAAGCTTAGGGAAGTGCGTTTTATAGAGGTATAAAGAACCTGATATTGTACAACGCTATTTTTTTCAATCCTTTATTAAGGCTAAATTAGATACTTTGAATGGTCTAATTGTTGGTATGATTAGATTTATCGTAAACCTATCTATTATTGTTTTGTTCTAAAGAATGAAAATGAAAACAGGCATATGGATGTTCTTATTTGTGCTATCGTTTAGTGCCTCTGCACAAATAGGAAATGATAGTCTTGAAAATCCATTTAAATTTATTAACAAGGCTAATCAGTTATTGCGTTCTAATTTAGATAGCGCCTATGGTTTTGCTGAACGTGCGCTTGAGCTGGCTTTATTGTCGGAGAATAAGAAAGCCGAAGCACATTGTTTTAATACATTCGGTAGTATTCATTTTGAACTAAGTAAGTACGCACTCGCCACTACTAATTTCAAGAAAGCACTTGATGGATTTGATGTATTAGATGACGACCTTGGTCGGTATATATCTTTAAAATATTTAGCAACTTCTTACGATGCTAGTCTAAATTATGATAAAGCAATTGATGCATACACGATTTTTAGCGAAAAGGCGAAGTCTAAAAACGAGCAAGCTGACTTTAAGTTGGCGCAAGAAGCGCTAGGACGCTTGTACTATAACTCAGGAAACTATGACAAAGCGCTTGAATTATTCGAACTTCAAAAAGTTGAGGCGAAACAAGCGGGAAATGAAGTTAGGTTAGCTGCGATTTACAATCAAATTGGTAAGATCTATGATTTGAAAAACGATTCGGTAAGTGCGTTCGAAAATTATGAACAAGGCCTTACTAAAGGAATTAGTAGTGCTAATAATGATGCAGTTCAAGGATACTACAATAATGTGAACAGCTTCTTCAGTAGTAGAGGAAACGTCAGCAAGCAGTTGGATGTGAATGAGCAGGCGATAGACTATTATTCAAAAGAAAAAAAGAAATTAAACAAAAAGCAGATAAAAAGTAAAAATGAAAAACAACAGATCAAGGATATAGACGAGAATTTATATCAATCCAATTTCACTCAAGGAAAAATTCATCTGGACAACAACCATCCGTTAGAAGCAATACCGTATATAAAATCATCCATTGATATCGCTACAGATATTGGAGTATTGGAAAATGAAGTTCAAAGTTTTGAAGCACTTTTTGAAGCGTATGAAAAAGTAGGGGAGTTTGATAAAGCTTTAACAGCCTACAAACAATTCATTAAATCAAAGGATTCATTGATTACAGAAAAGGAAAATGAGAAGTTATTAGCATTAAGGT
Organism: Crocinitomicaceae bacterium; assembly: GCA_018663635.1. Lineage (GTDB taxonomy): Bacteria > Bacteroidota > Bacteroidia > Flavobacteriales_D > Parvicellaceae > UBA10066. Next base: position 11,715 of record JABJPZ010000093.1, on the reverse strand, counting down.
TAGAAGCGCAAGTATTTGACAGAGATAAACGAATACAGCTATTAAAGAAAGAAGCGGAACTCGATCATTTACAATTTGACTTAGCGCTTAAAGAAAAGGAAGATGAAGCCAAGACATCAAGAACGCTCACATATAGCTTGTTAATAGGAGTTGGAATTTTACTTTTTTCGACGATTGTTTTTTTAAAAGGAAATAGAGAGAAGAAAAAAGCGAATAAATTATTGTTATTAAAATCACTACGTACTCAAATGAATCCTCATTTTATTTTTAATTCATTGAATTCGGTGAATAGTTTTATTTCTCAAAGTGATGAGCGATCGGCTAATAAATATTTGACTGAATTTTCTAAATTAATGAGAATGGTTCTTGAAAATTCAAAACATGATTTTGTGACGATGTCCAGTGAAATAAAATCCTTGGAATTATACCTTGGTTTAGAGTATCTGCGATTTTCCAATAAGTTTGAATATGAATTTAATATGGAAGTAGCTGATGTTGACGAGGTTTATGTTCCCCCTATGTTAATACAGCCATACATTGAAAATGCCGTGTGGCACGGACTAAGATATTCCGAAAATAAAGGTATGCTTCGAGTATCCTGCCGATCATCTAATGAAAATCTGTATTGGAAAATAGAGGATGACGGCATAGGACGAACAAAATCAAAAGAGATGAAAACGAAACATCAAATGGATAGCAAATCAACTGGGATGAAAAATACAGAAGAAAGGTTGCGTATAATCAAGGAATTGTACAATCAGGATATTAGTTTGCAAATTTCAGATTTACACACGGATGGAACAGGCACAAAAGTAGAGCTGGTAATTCCGAAAAATCCGACCCAATGAATGTAAAAGCAGTGATTGTTGAAGATGAAGAAGCGAGCAGGATTACGCTAAAAAATTACGTCACAAAATATTGCTCAGGGGTTGAAATTGTTGGTGAGGCGGATGGAGTTAAAAATGGATTGGAGGCGATAAAAATGCATAAGCCGGACCTCATTTTTTTAGATATTGAAATGCCATATGGAAACGCCTTTGATCTTTTGGAACAATTTGATGATGTTTTTTTTGAAACCATATTTGTAACAGCATATTCCAATTACGCAGTGAAGGCAATTAATTACAGTGCGTGCCATTACTTATTAAAACCCATTGACATAGATGAATTGGTCATTGCGACTCAAAAAGTAATCAGCAAGATTCAAGATAAAAAGCGGAGTCAAGAGAACTTAAATACGAAAATATTACTAGAAAATATTCAGATAACCAATAGTCAATTAAAGAAGATTGTACTACCGGTTTTGGATGGATTTGAGGTGGTGGAAGTTCAAGAAATTATTAGATGCAAAGCCAATGATAATTTCACTGACTTTCACTTAATTGACGGTAAGAAAAAAGTGATTTGTCGGACACTGAAATTTTATGATCAAATACTATCTGAATTGGGTTTTGTTCGGGTGCACAAATCGCATTTGATTAATATGCAATATGTTAAAGCGTATAAGAAGGGCAAAGGCGGCTATATAGAAATGCAAGATGGCAGTATGGTAGATGTTTCAGCAAGTAAAAAGCAAGCTTTTCTAGATCATTACAAACGATAAACTCATGCTATAACTTTAAAATAATATTAGGATCTGGACAGATAGATTGATAAAAAGCAAGGTCTTCTTTACTACAGACTCCTGGGAAATCGACCTTGTGATGTAATAATTCAAGAATCAATTGGAAGTGTAAGTGTGATGGCCAGCCACCGTTCTCGGATTGATGGCCGACTTTGCCAAATGACTGGCCTTTTAGTACTAATTGGCCTTTTTTTAGTGCTTGAATGCTGTCTTGGGATAGGTGACCATATAATGTGAAAAAATCAGTGTCTTTAGCTGTATGCTTTAATATAACCGTTGGACCATAATTACCTAAGCCACTGTTATCAGCGGCGCTATAAACTTCCGCGTCTAAAGGAGAGATTACTTCGGTTTCATAAGTTGCCCAAATATCCATACCTAAATGGATATCCCTTTTATTTTTCCGAAAGGCCGGGTAATCGGAATATAAGCTGCGACTTTCCAGGTACCCTCCGTGACTTACCGCACTGTTTTTGAAAATGTACTTCTCTAATTCGGATGTATTAATTGAATTAATTCCTTTTGCAGTAAGAAGTTCTTTGGATAGATCAATTTTTTTTGAGTGATTTCTTGAATGTGGAATGACTTCGGCGCATTTTATAGATTTCAGGTATCCTGAAAGTTCAATCCATCTTTTTTTTAACCCATCTGTTTTTAATGTATTCATGAGAAATTAGTTTACCCCTTTCATTGTATTTATATTTTTTTACTTTATAACAGTCGCATAAATTAAGCTCTCTACTTTTTAATTTTCCGTTTTCATAAAACTCTTTTTGCTCAAATTTAATTTCAAAGCAATACTTGCCATAGGTTCCTTTCTTGGTTATCCTTTCAGACATGGAAGATTTATGACCGTTTGGGTAATAGAATGTATGTCGAACGACTTCTTTTAAGTAGAATTCATGGAGTTGAAATTCTTTTGATTTTACAATTTTACGGGTATTATAATGAAAAACAGTTCCATTTTTAAAAGTATCAATATGCACGTTGTAGGTTCTGGTATATTGGCAAAAACCTATATGACCAATAAATATCAAGACGAAGAAAATTATTGTGCGCACAAACTAATATACTTTACTTATTAGAATAGTTGTATAATGAATATCGTATCTAATTGGTTTGGTTTACGTTAATTAGCGAATATGATTGATGCCAATGCTTTTTTAAAGGAAGTAAATTACCTCACAGCAAGAAGTAAAGGCAGTGGGGGGCAACATGTTAATAAAGTTGAAACCAAAGTAACCCTGGTATTTAATTTAGCAGAATCTAAACTATTAGAATCAAACCAAAAACAATTGTTATTGCAGAACATCGGCAATAAGATTAACACAAAAGGAAATATACAGGTTACTACACAAAAATATAACAGTCAAATTAAGAATAAAGTACTCTGTTTTCAGAAATTTATTGCTTTAATTAATGAAGGACTGAAAGTCAAAAAAAAACGAAAAAAACATCGAATATCAACTGGTCAAAAAGAAAAAAGATTAAAAGAAAAAAAACGTAGGTCAAACTTAAAAGAATTTAGAAAAAGAATCAATGAATAAATTCTTTGAAAAAATCCCATAATGACTCTGAGGGTGGCGGGCATGCGATAGATACGCGTTCCTGTGATACGGGATGAACAAATTCGATATTGCCAGCGTGCAAATGGATTGATCCATTTTTATTTGAACGGTCAAAACCATATTTAAGGTCGCCCTTAATAGGAGACCCTATGGCACTTAGTTGACATCTTATTTGATGGTGTCTGCCAGTGTGCGGTGTAATCTTCAGAAGGTGGTAATGATCACTAGAAGACATGACTTCATAAGTTAATTCGCATTTTTTGCCTTTTTCTTCTTGAACAGGATACGATTTGTTCTGTTTCTGGTTTTTTTGTAAGTAATGTTGTAGCCTATTTTTAGTCGTAGCTGGTTTGTTTTTTACGATTGCCCAATACGTTTTTTGAATTTTTTTTTCTTGGAAAAGTTGGTTCATTCTCGTTAAGGCCTTTGAAGTTTTGGCAAAAATGATAACACCACTCACAGGTCTGTCAATTCGATGAATTACCCCACAGAAAACATTACCTGGTTTATTGTATTTTTCTTTTAAAAAAGTTTTTACGATCTCACTTAATGGTTTATCCTTGGTTTTGTCGCCTTGAACGATATCACTTGGTAATTTTTCAATAGCAATTAAATGATTGTCCTCAAATAAAACTCTTGATTCATCCATGTTCAGTATTGGTTTTTATTTCAAGGTATGATGCTGTCAACATTAGCAATAATGGGACGGGACTGTGAAGCAGTCCGATAATTGATCGGGCTACAGGGTAAGAAAAAAGAGAAAGTAAATAAGCCAAAATGAATGAGACTAAATAGAACCAGATGATGTAAAAAGCAAGTTTATTTTTGCGAAGCGTGTAAAGTGCTGCAAAACTGATTATTCCAAAGCCGGCAGTGAATACGAAAGTCATATACCATTTGAAATTTATTATTTCTGGAGCTTCCCATCCATCGAAAAATGCAACCATTTTTGAGTGCGTATAATTTGGGACTAGCTCTGCAAATTCATTGCCATCAATCAATCTCAAATACTCCATGTATCCATTCGCGTTTACAAAAACGAAATCACGAAAGAAATAAAGTCCTGATAGAGCTAAGAAAAAGGCAATTGCAATGAATATTTTTAACCAACGATTCATTCTTTCTTAGCAATTTTTTTGAACCCAGAATACCGCTTAGTCCATATGTACCACAATAAGAATATAAAGCTATAAGTAATAACTTTAAAAGTGACATCATGGTTGAAGTTTAGTGCTTCGTAATTATAGCTTGCAATAATTGCCAGAACAGCAACACGAATTACGTTAACAAGATGAATGAGTACAATTCCTAATGGTATAAACCACAATTTATGTAGGTTAATACTGTATTTCCTTTTGACTAATGTAGGGAACGCTATTAGTACAACTGAGAATAGACCAAATAAATTTAATCCGTTGCAAGGATCTCCAATTCGGACACCAGGCAACCATGAATCTTGCATTCTAACAATGATATATTCTTCTGTTTTATAATAGTCTACGACGCTATCATAACCTATCCAGCAAAGAAGTTGATTCGAGATTTCGGCTAAGTTCAATGAAATGGCCTTGTCAATCCCTGTATGAGGATTAATGATGTAATAGTAGCTAAAATGCCAAATGGTAAACAATAGAATTGCTAAAGATAAAAATACAACAACTCTATTTTTTAAAAAACTTTTCATACAAAGTTGAGTTTACGCTCAACTTTCTAGATCAGATTCTTTCGTTGCATCGTATACTTTTTTGCCACCAAATAATGCACCCGCAGCTAATAGTACTCCCAATCCTCCATCTATAGGAATACACGGAGGAGGCCAACAAGGAGGGTCAGATCCATCAGGGTCAGTTGGTGGTCCCCCATCTGCAACTTGCGCATTAACTGGTATGCTACACATAAAGCTCGCGCAAAAAACGAAAGTCGTGAGCAAAAATCTAATTTTTTTCATTTGAGTTTGTTCTAGAATCAAATATAATAATTCCTCTTAATTGATGAGTGTGAATTTCACAAAACATATAAGGATTATTCACAATACATATGTTCATGAAGTAATGAGAATTAGATGAAGAAATTTTCGTCAAAGAAATACGGCCTATAAATTAGCTATTGAATTGATGAATCCTAGCAATCTTATTGAAGCAAACTGAAATGCAATTTTAAATTTGTCAGATAATAGTAGAGTTTCTTGCTGAGTCAGAATTCTTCAGAAAAAAAATGCAGTTTCCCCTTGATATTTTCGTATAAAATTGGTCAATGCTCAAGAAAGACTGTATTTCTATTGTTTTTCTTTTAGAATTTAATAGAATCTATAAAGAACTGCTTTGGAATGTCACATTGCCTCTTATATTTGCATTTAAGGATTGCAATCTCATGGCTGAACCAATAAAGACTAAAAAGAATTTACCGATCATAAACGTCGAAGATTTGAAGGTGATTTACAAGATCTTCTTCAAGAACTGGTACTATTTTGTTTTAGCACCGTTGGCGCTAGCTAGCCTCGCATTTTTTTATACACACAGAATGACTGAAGTGTATGCAGCTGAGACTCAAATATTATTAAGAAATAATGAGACTTACAACTACCAGGATAATATCTATAAAAACATTGGATATTTGGCTGTTTATGGCGACATCAGTAACCAAAAGCGAGTATTGTCATCTTATGACCTTGTCCAAAGAGCATTGTCCAAAGTAGATTTTAAAATCTCCTACTATATAGAAGGGCGACTAAAAACTACTGAATTGTATAATTCTATGCCGTTTAAAATTGACATGGAACTGCTCAATTCAAGTCTTTATGAACAATCCATTCGATTTTCGATTGTTGATATGGATACCTATAAATTAGATTTTGAAAACAATGGGTCTAAATTCTCTCGTTTGCACAAATTTGGAGAGAAAGATTATACGAATGATTACATTATCAAAACAATTAGGAGAGCAGAATTAAATGAAAAATCGGAGAGTAGATTAAAGCAAATTAAATACCGATTTATTGTTCATTCCGAATCTTTTTTAGTGAACAAAATTAGAAGTTCAATGTCGATTGATAACCTAGACTTTACTTCAATTTTATCGATCAGGTTGGAAGATCAAATAGCAGTTCGGGCTAAGTTGTTTTTGGATACCTTATCTCATGTGTATATCAATTATTCTAAAAGGAGTGATAGTTTATTGAATGAGAGAACCCTTTATCACATCGGAAATCAAATTGACACACTTAAATCACGACTGGATACTATCGAAAATGAGTTGGAAGTATACCGTAAGGATTCTACCATTTTAGATTTGGGTAAGGAATCTGAAAAGTTTTTTAATCAATGGGTTAAATATGATGGTCAGCGAAGAACATATCAGTTGCAATTGCAATCGATTAATAACCTTGAGAATTACATGAAAAACACAAAAGATCACAATTTGATTCCTCCAAGTTTTTACATGTTAGAAAAAGATAATTTTTTGGAACAAAGCCTCCAAGAACTGTATACGAAACAAATTCAAAAAAACAGAGCACAATTTGACATGAGGTTTCAGCATGCTGGAATGCAGCAGTTAGATAGTACGATTAGTACAATGAAAAAAGACATTCTTTTATATATTGAGGATACACGTGTTGCTATAAAACAAAAAATTAATGAAGTTTCTAATCAAACTGAACAGTATGCTGCATTAATGAGGAGAGTTCCGAGAAGAGAACGAGATATGCTTTCTATTGCTCGCGAGAATCAGGTTAACGAAAAGTTATATGTTTTCTTATTGGAAAAACAGGCTAATACGCAAATTGCGAAAGCTGGAATTGCTCCACAAATGAAAATTATTGAAAAGGCAAGGTCTATAGGCAAGGTTGGACCTAACAAGGAGCGTGTGTATTATATTTTCATTTTAGTAGGTGTTCTGATTGCCGGTGTTATCACTTTTTTGAGGTACATCTATTTTGATACAATTGAAAAAGTACAAGATTTAAAAAGTGTTACCAACATGGCAGTTTTGGGAGGTATCCCACACTATAAAGAAATTGAAACGCAACAATTGGTTATACACGCACGTCCAAAAGCACAGATTACCGAGGCTTTTAGGAATCTTAGGACAAACCTGGCTTTTTTAAATCCCGTTAAAGAAACCAGAGTTGTTTTAGTTTCTTCAATCCATCCTGGTGAAGGGAAAACGTTTTTATCTTCTAATATTGCTGCTGTGCATGCCAAAACGGATAAAAAGGTTTTGCTTATAGATTTGGATTTGCACAAACCCAAGATTCACAAAGCATTCAATTTGTCTAATGATGTTGGTGCCTCATCATTTCTAATTGGGAAACTGAATATTGAAGATATCATAGTAAAAATTCCAGATATTGATGTAGATGTAATTCTATCAGGCCCAGTTCCACCGAATCCATCGGAGCTAATTTTGAATCAAAAATTAACAGAACTTATTCAATTTGGAAGAGATAATTACGATATGGTTATTGTTGATACACCACCGATTGGATTAATAAGTGATGCGATGGTTTTCTTAGAAAAAGTCGATGTTGGAATATTTGTCATGCATACGAACATGGCGAAAAGACAAGGAGTAGAATTCCTAGAGGAAATTGTAACTAAAAGTGGAGTCTCGAGTTACGGACTGGTTCTAAATAGTATTAAAGTAAAGAAATGGAGTGCTTATGGAAGTAGGTATGGAGGAGGTTATGGCTACGGCTACGGCTACGGCTACGGCTACGGTTATGGCGCTGGTTATGGAGATGGTTACATAGATGAAGACTAGACGTGAGTTCATAAAAACAGCAAGTGTGGGCGTGGCTGGTGCAGCTATTATTGGCTGTGTTGAAAGTTCTGCTAACGAGCAAATAACCTCGGGAAGTTTGTTGCCAAGTCAAACGACTCAAGAATTTCCGGTTATCGTATCTACATGGAATCATGGAATTGCAGCGAATCGCAGTGCAATAGAAAAGCTTAATCAAGGTGGGACAATTTTGGATGCAGTTGAAGCAGGAGTGCGTGTTACCGAGTCCGATGCAAATAATCAGAGTGTAGGTCTCGGTGGCCTTCCAGATAGAGATGGAAATGTGACATTGGACGCGTGCATCATGAATCATTTATCACAATGTGGCGCTGTAAGTTTTTTACAAAACATTGAAAACCCGATTTCCGTTGCTCGAAAGGTAATGGAGGATACACCACATGTTATGCTTTCAGGAAAAGGGGCATTGGAATTTGCTATTGACAAAGGATTTACGGAATCTAATTTGTTGACAGAAGAATCAAGTTTAGCATGGGAGAAGTGGAAACTTCAAAGTAAGTACAATCCACAAATTAATAGTGAAAATCACGATACGATTGGCATGCTCGGGATAGATAAGAATGGCGAACTTGCTGGTGCTTGCACCACAAGTGGCATGGCTTATAAATTACACGGCAGAGTAGGAGATTCTCCAATCATTGGAGCGGGTTTGTTTGTTGATGGTGAAGTCGGAGCGGCATGTGCAACTGGTGTTGGGGAAGCGGTTATCCGCATTGCAGGCAGTGCTATTGTGGTAGAGCTTATGCGTGGCGGTGCAACGCCGGAAGAAGCTTGTAAAGAGGCCGTTAATAGAATTATCAGAAAACACGATGACTTGACTAATTTACAAGTCGGCTTTCTTGCATTAGATAAATTCGGTCGATCAGGTGGATATTCAGTGTACGGAGGATTCAATTATGCTCATGCTACAGCCTCGGGAAATGAGATGATAGACGCAAAGTACATGAAAGAGTGGTAGTCGCTAGTTAATCAATTGTGATTTCATCCATGAAAATCCATGCTTTTCCGCCAGCACCTAAGTGCCATTGAGGACAATCTCCTGGATAGATCGCATTAATTTTAATGTATCTCGCGTTTCCTTTTAGTGATGCTTCGAAATCACGTTTGAAATTACCGAAAACTTCTCTGCTGAAATCGTTAGTGATTGTAGAAGAAAGCGTAAAATTTTCGTTGTCATTTGAAGTATATATTTCAATTTCTTTGGGGAACCATATCCAGGACTTGATGTCTTGAAAACAGCCAATTTTAACCTGGCTTATTGGTCTTTCTCTACCTCTGTCAATGGTAATGAAATAATCATTGCCCTGCACACCTTGCCAAAACCCAGTTCTGTAGTCAAACCCTCCGTCTATACCATCTACCAGTGCTTGATTTCCGCCACCTGAATATTGATTAGCATAATTAGACAAATCAATAATGGTCATATTTTTATCCCTTTTTTTGAAAGTTCCTATTGCTGGAAGACTTTCTTTATCTCCTTCATTGACAATTGTTGCTTTAATGATAGAAGTTTCTTTTAACCAGAATGGGCCATCGTATTTTTGCGTTTTGCCATTAATACTGACTATGAAATTCATTCTATTTTTCAATGGAGATTTTACTTCAATGAGAAGACTGTCTTCGAATGAATAGTTTTCCGCTACAAAATACGGGACCGGCAGAATAGCGTTATTTTGAACCGATGTTATAGGAATATTCCCGACTTGAGTTCCGAATTCTTTTTGTTTATTATCAGTCAAGTCAAAATGAAGTTCTCCACCTTTCATGATGTCAAAATGATTAATAAATGACTTCTTGTATTTCATGCCATTTAAAAAGCACGATTTTACTCCAAAGGAACGGTTGCTTTCGCGGGAGGCTGAAATGGTGAAGTCATTGCCATTTTCTAAATGAATGGTTGCCGAATCAAAAATTGGATGCCCAATGGTATAATAATCAGTACCAGGGGTTACCGCGTAAATGCCAAGAGCACTTAAGACATACCATGCAGACATTTGACCACAATCTTCGTTGCCGCAATAGCCATCTGGATTACTCGTATATAATTCACGCATGATTTGTTCAACTTTTTCAGCTGTTTTCCAAGGTTTTCCAATGTAATTGTATAAATACGCCATGTGATGACTGGGTTCGTTTCCATGGGCATATTGACCAATCAATCCTGTAATATCTACCTGGTGCCGTCCACTAACATTGGATTCGGTAGTGAATAATTTATCTAACTTGGCCTCAAAGGCCTCTGCTCCACCATAAAGTTGAATCATGCCTGAAATGTCTTGTGGAACAAACATGCTGTATTGCCAACTGTTAGCTTCAGTGAAACAAAAATTAACTTCAGCTGGATCAAAAGGAAACTGAAACAAACCATTATTTCGTCCTCGCATAAATCCTGTCTCTGGGTCAAATGTATTTTTGTAATGAAGAGATCGGGAATAAAATTCATGTTCTCGCCCATTACCAATTCTTTCCGCCATACTTCCTATGCACCAGTCATCGTAACAATATTCTAATAATTTTGACACCGATTCTGGTTCATTTCCCATGGAAATATAGCCTTGTTGAATGTGATGATTAATCCCGAGATGGTCTGTAGTTGCTGCACTGACCATGGCTTCGAAGGCTTTATTTACATCCCAATCTGTAATTCCTTTTATGTGTGCATCGGCTATTACGGGTACTGCATGATATCCAATCATGCAACCGGTATAATTAGCCGATAGCTCCCACATCGGTAGTTTACCACCTTGGTCATAATGTTTTAGAAATGTATTGATGTAAGAATTAGTTCTCGTTTGATCAATGAGAGTGTAGAGTGGATGGGCAGACCGAAACGTGTCCCAAAGAGAGAAGATGGTATAGGTCAGGTCTGTAGAATCTTGATGAATTTTCATGTCGACTCCTCTGTACCTTCCATCCTGATCTGAAAATAAGTTGGGTACAATCATCGTATGGTAAAGCGCACTATAAAAGATAGATCGTTGCTCTTCTGTTCCCCCTTCAATTTCGATTTTATTAAGAGCCGATTCCCATTGACTTTTCATTCCCTGTCGAATTTTTTCGAAATTCCAATTCGAATTTTCAATTTCTAAATTTTTTTGAGCACCCGCAATATCAACTGCAGATACGCCCACTTTTACTAAGAGTGAGTCCAAATTTCCAAATGATAGCTGAGCAAACTGATTACTCATGGAATCCAACGACTCATTACTTGAAAATGGCGTAGTATGGTAAGGTGCTGAGAATTCCATGTAGAAATAAACATGTTGTTCATTTGCCCATGCTTGTGAAATTCTTTTTCCACGAATAACACGATTAGAAACAAATTCGATTTCGTAAGCTCGCAGTCTATCTCTATGTCTTAGGTCGATTAATACATGAAGTTCGTCTTCTGATAAATTTACATATCGATGCATACCCGTTCTTTCGGTGGTTGAAAGATCTACTGTTACATCATGATCTTTCAGAAATACGCTGTAGTATCCAGGATTCGCTTTTTCAGTTGACTTTTCAAAACGGCTTGGTGCTGATGTACGTTGTATAGCGTCTTCAAGATCAATTTTATCGCCAGTAAAGGGCGTGAGTAGAACATCTCCATAATCTGGGATTCCGGTGCCACTAAGATGAGTGTGACTAAATCCGTATATAATCGAGTCGGAGTAGTGATAACCTCCACACCCGTCCCATCCTTCTAAACGTGTATCTGGGCTTAGTTGGACCATACCAAAT
>JABJPZ010000092.1 GCA_018663635.1 Crocinitomicaceae bacterium | reverse complement strand
GTTCAACTCTGGAACAGTAGTATCAACATGACAGGAACACTTTGCGTTACAACTGCTGGCCCCGGAGGCGGAGGGCCAGGAGATGACTGTACAAATCCAACAGTGCTTGCGTGTGGTACCGCTTTAACAGGAGAAACTTCGATTGGACATACAGATTCAGAAAGTGCTTGGGCATGTTTGGGTATTGCTGGCACAACTCCAGGAGAAGATCATTTTTATTCGGTACAATGGCCGGACGCAGCTGCTGGCGGAACGATTAGATTGACCTTTACAAATGTTACTGATGCGGACGACAATTTTATGGAAGTTCTTTCTTTAGGAAATACTTGTGCACCTAATGCTTGTGCCGATCATAATCAAATGGATATATTTTTCGGCACTTTTGGAACAGGACAAAATTTTATTGAGCACACTGTTGGTGCCGGAATTGCAAATTATTATTTTGTTATAGATGCGCAAAATAATGGGATTGATTCATACGACATTGATGCGTTTTGTTTTGCATCAGGCATTGAATTGGACAATGTCAATAGTTGTGCGCCCTTGCCTGGAAGCGCCCCAGTAAATCAGGGATATTACCAAACCTGGGATGGAGCGGCGCCTGACGCGACTGTTACACCCGCGGAACTGGCGGCGATGGCGGGAAATACGTACACAATTTGCGAAAACGTATACATTGAAAACCCTTTAGGCTGGGAATGGCTTAAAAATGTGGAACTTACTCTCGGAGAATGCTGGACTAACCCTTCGAATCTAACACCCGACGGAAATAACACGGCTTTTTACGCGACTACAGCGCCTAGAACAGGTGATTGGGCCGGGACTATCGTAGGGGGATCCCCTATTGTTCTTGATTGGGACTTCACGCATGACTGGGTTGCCGCATGGGGTGATGGAGACGTGTGCTGTTATGCATGTAATTTATATTCTTTTTGCTTCGATGCTGAAGTGGATCCCACTTGTAATGTAATCAATGGATTTCAGAATCAGATTAGCGGAACAGACGATGGAATTGGCGGCGGCGGCGGCGGAGCTGTTAACGCGTCAAATATCACCCTTTCAAGTACAAGCAGTACTGTTTTGCCTGTAGAATTGATTTCATTTAATGCGTGGCCAAGATTGGAAAACAACAATCACATAGTCGTCATTAATTGGGCTACTGCATCAGAAACGAATTCGAATTTTTTCGTTTTAGAACGGTCCGTCGATGGCATAGACTTTAAGGAAATTCAAACCATTTCTGGAGCAGGTACAACCACAGACATTTCTAATTATTTCACGGTGGATGATCAACCATTTAATGGGGTGAGCTATTATAGATTGAAGCAAACAGATTTTGATGGTAGAACGGAACACTTCGACATGGTAGCGGTTAACATTGTTTCAGCAGTGTCGGAAGTTAATATTTTTCCAAACCCGGTAAATGAGGAGCTAACGCTGTCGTTCAACACGAATAAAAACAGTAAAGAAATGTCAATTGTCTTTTACAGCGTTGCCGGGCAGAAGGTTAAAGAGCGAAAAGTACAAGTTCGAAAAGGAGCGAATACCATTCGTTTCGACACAGATCACCTTCCGATAGGAATGTATTTTGTTGTAATTGGTAATAATGCTGATTTTGAAAAGGCGAAGTTTACTAAAGAGTAGCAGGGAAATTAGCGCTTTTCCTAAAAAGATTTGATAACGCTAAGTTCAAGGCCTGCTGCGAAATTACGCGAAGACTTAATTTGATTTTTACTTAAGTGTCCGTTCGTTGAAAGGTTTGTAATGCTGCAGCTCCCCGCAACTCCCAATCGAAAAGAAAGCAGTTCAGATAAATTATATTTACCCCCGCCTTTTAGGCCAAAAGCGTAATCCTGATTCGAAATACTTTGGGCTTCAAACCCATCAGACTTTAATAAATATCGACACGAAACAGATGCGCCATAATATGGTGAAATCGTTTTTATAGAAGGGCTATACTTCAGCACTCCCAAACCAACACTGATGTAATTAAGTTCTTTGTTAGTTGTGCCAAATGTGCCTTCGTGATACGCTGAAATTGATTGTCCTAGGCTTAGGCTTGAGATACTAAGTTCAAGAAATACATTGTTATTAATTCTACGCCCAAACAAAAGAGAATAAGCTGGCTTAATAAACAGGGCGTTGGCAGTAAGTGATTCTTTGTTTGTTGCTTTTTGGAATGCACTATTGAACATGGTTACGTTACAAAGGTTTATTGCAAAAGCAGCATAGTTAGAGAGGTTAACTGTGCTAACGTCAACATTTTTTTCTGAAATATTAGCAATGTCGTTTTTGTTCCAATGAAAACGGCTGGGGTTTAAAATTGAGGCATAGGACAAATCAATTCCGGAGTTAATTAAATCTGCCGAACGGGGAGTGCTAAAAGAGGCTTTGGTTTTTGACGCAATAGCGATAGGGCCAGTCGTTGTGCTATGTAAGATTACTTTTTGAGTAGGGGCGCTAGTAGTGGATTGATTCTCGTTTTGGCTTGGAGTGTTTTGATTCGAGATTTCTTTCTTTTCAGAATTAAAAGCTATTAAACTAGTGGCTGTGTAGGCATTTTCTCGAGGAGAATAATCCTTGTTTCCGTTTGATCCAATAAAAAGCAAAGATCCAACAACAATGATTGGCAGAAGAAGATAAACTAGCTTGGGTTGCCAGGAGCTCCTACTTACGTCTGGAATTTCATTTGCAATAGCATCCCAAATATCAGGAACTGGTTTGCTTTCTATTCCTTCAAATGAGGTTTTATACCAGTTATGTAATTCGTCATTTTGCATAAGCTAATAGCGATTCGCTATCAAAGTATTCATTAATGTTTTCACTCAACTTTTTCTTTGCCTTTGCCAATTGAGATTTCGATGTCCCAGGAGAAATTTCAAGGCTTTTTGCAATTTCTTGATGGGTGAACCCCTCCACAAAAAACAAGTTCAGAACAGTCCTATACCCAAGTGGTAATTTGGAAATGATAATTTCAAAATCTTCGATTTCCAGCTGACTCAAAGCAGTATTAACATCCCAATCTAAAAAGGTTTCCATTATATTGTCTTTTTCAATATAAACGTAGGATCCAATTTTGTTCGTTCGAATGTAATTCAGACAATTGTTAACAAAAACACGCCTTACCCAACCGTCAAAACTTCCTTTTTTCTTAAAACTGCCTAGGTTGTTAAAGACTCGAATAAAACCTTCTTGAAGCATATCTTCTGCCATCAACCTATCTGGCGCATAACCAAGGCAAACCTTAAACATGGGGCTCTTGTATCGCTCATATAATTCGTATTGTGCTTTTTTATTGCCACGAATACATTGCTTAATGAGATGGGAATCACTATTTACGACGAGCTTCAAGTCTTATAAAAATCTAACATCTACGTAATTTGAGATGTTCATTAGAACATAAAGGTACAAAGATTGGTTGGAATCACTGTCTATCACTATCGTACCCGGCCCGGTTACAGCGTCAATCCAAGATGATTCGGGAATTCCATCTAACAAGGCCGTTACGTCTAATTCAATGTTGGCGGTTCTGTCCACCTTCTTTGACAACAGAATTGTACTGGTCCCATCCGCATCAAAAATATCTGCGAGGAGCAATATGTCAGAGTCAATTTCAATAATAAAGTTATTGAAGGATCCTCCGGAAAAGGAATGTTTTCCGTTAATTCTTGCCGTATGAGCAGCCCCCGAATTACGGGACAAAACAACCTCTGTATTTAAGTCTGTATAAGTGCCTTGGGGGATATCAAATTCAATCAATTCAACAGCATTACCATTCATTTGCTTGTCTATAGATTTTGAAATATCAATATTTCCGGCCTCTTCTCGCACGCCTTCAAAAGACAATGTACTAACGTAAAAAGTAGACGAATTAATTTCATTAACACCAGAACTAGTTTCTGTATCGAAACTCAAATTAAAATTGCAATGAGTAGGTTGTTTCCATTTTCGCGAACACCCTGTTAAAAGTACAGATAGAACAATGGCCAGGTAAAAAACTTTCATAAAGATTAATTGTATTTCAAAATTACAAATTAATTATGAGGCAACCGTTCCAAAGACTTTAGTTGTCATACTCCAAAGTTGGGAACATTTAGCTCCGAAGCAATTGAATTTTAGAAAAGCTACACCTCACAACCTAGTATGGATCATGCGGTCTCATTTGGGACAGTTTTAGTCCATCAAATAAGTAGCAAAAATTAAAGGTTAGGATGCAACCTTTAATGGTAAGAAATTATTGCTTATCAAGCCTAAATGTGGTACAACCTACCCAAAGTAAAGCCTTCGAATCCGAGGGCTTTACTTTTTTTAAGGTCCAAAGCACATAAACTGCTAAAAAGGAAAATAAGAATATTTTTTTAGGCAACCCAAAAGCGGACTGTCTTTGTCTGTATTATATGAAATGCGAATTGTATTAGATTTCTAATGCAGCTATGCGTGATTCTAGTAGTTGCATTCATTTGCAACTCCAAAAAAGTCAGGAGATGGGACCTGGCTTTTTTGTTTCCAATAGTTTTGTATCGTTGCCTCGTTTTCGCAGCCTATTAAAATTCTATTCGATATTGCACTATGGGTACAAGCCCCACTTGATAAGTTGGCTTTTCTAGTT
>JABJPZ010000091.1 GCA_018663635.1 Crocinitomicaceae bacterium | reverse complement strand
TGCAATGGATGGATATGCGTTATGTGGAAATCAAAAGAACTATCGTGTAGTAGCTGAAATTAAAGCGGGTGATTCTGCAAAAGAATTAGAACTGAATCTTGGCGAAGCAGTGAGGATATTTACCGGAGCGATGGTACCTAAAAATATTTGGGCGATTGCAAAACAAGAAATTGTTGAAGCTAGACAAGATAAAATTACTTTGTTGCAAACGGTTCATGAAAATTCCAATATTAGGTTATCGGGTGAGGAGCTAGAATTAGATGCTTTAGCAATGCACAAAGGTGAAACTTTAAACCCTGCTGCAATTGGTTTTTTGAATGGATTGGGAATTACATCAGTAAAGGTGTACAAAAAACCAAATATTGCTTTGGTAGTTACCGGAAATGAGTTAATAAGCCCGGGACAAGAATTACCAAAAGGAAAAATTTTTGAATCTAATGCGGCTACATTAAGTGCGCTTCTTAAGTCAATGGGCTTTGATTCTAAAGTATCTCTTGTACAGGATGACTATCACTCAACATTAAAAGTTATTAACCAAACAATAAATGAATATGATTTGGTTATCGTAACTGGAGGAGTCTCTGTAGGCGATTATGATTATACCCATAGAGTTCTCGAAGAATTAGGTGTGGAAACAGGGTTTTATAAAGTTAATCAGAAGCCGGGTAAACCATTGTATTTCGGTTTAAAAGGTGCGGTTAGTATTTTTGGGTTGCCAGGGAATCCTGCGGCAGCCTTAACTTGCTTTTATATTTATGTGCTTACCGCTATTCGATTAAAAATGGGTTCTTCAGCACCCCTTTTAGAAAAAAAGCAATTTGCCATTGCCCATCATCAGGTAAAAAAAGGGGATAGAGCTCATTTTTTGAAAGCTAAACATGCTAATGGTATTGTATCGATTAATCACAGACAGAGTTCTGCTATGTTAAGTTCTTTTATTGATGCTAATTGTTTAGTTTATCTTCCGATTGAAGTTAAGCACATAGCAAAAGGGAGTAAAGTTGATACATTTATTTTACCTTAATTAGAATGGCAACAACTGGGATAATATTAGCTGGTGGAAAGAGCACAAGAATGGGCGAAGATAAGGGTCTTGTCTTTTTAGACGGGAGTCCCATGATTGCTCATGTGATAGAACATTTGAAAGAGGTTGTAGATGAGATAATTGTTATTGCCAATAATGCGGAATATCAACAATTTGGTTTCCCTGTATATTCTGATTTAGTGATGGGTAAAGGTCCGGTAGGGGGAATCTATACGGGTCTGTTTTATTCCAAAACAGAAGTGAATTTATGCATCAGCTGCGATGCTCCTTTTGTAAGTGCTCCATTTCTGAAGTGGTTGCTTTCGCGAGCGAATAGTTCTAATATTACTTTGCCCAGGTTTAATGAAAATGTATATCAATTAATAGGAGTTTATAAGAAAAGTGCATTCCCTATATTTAAAAAGAATTTAAATAGTGATCGGTTAAAATTGAGCAAAGTTAACGATGAGGCCGGTTGTGCCATTGTGGATGCTGGAAAATCTGGTTTGTTGCTCCATGAAAAGGAATTCAGTAATATGAATAGAAAAAGCGATCTAAATAAAGGATATAATGATAGCAATAGTTAAGTATTTTGGATTGTTAGCTGAAGAGGCAAAGATGTCAGAGGAGCAGATAGAGTTTGATTTTTCTGATCAAATAGATATTAGAAAATTCCTGGAGGAAAGAAATCCTTTTCTTAAAAACCAGACATTCAAGATTGCAATTGATTGCAAAATCACGGATCAATTAGAGGATTCGAAAGAATTTATTGAAATTGCAGTGTTGCCGCCTTTCGCTGGGGGGTAATGCCGTGAAATTCTAATTTAAATGATAGACATTACTTCAAAAATAAGCACATTAAGAGTGGCAACCGCTCAGGCAGTGGTTTGTGTTAGCCAGCAGTTAACTATTGATGCTATCGCAAATAAAACGGTTCCAAAGGGCGATGTGTTTGAAATGAGTAAGGCCGCCGGTTTGCTCGGGGTGAAGAAGACACCAGAATTATTACCCGATTGCCACCCGATGCCGATTGAATTTACTGGAATACATTATGAGATTAAGGGCTTAGAAATATACATTAATGTTACGGTCAAGACGATCTATAAAACGGGTGTTGAAGTAGAAGCAATGCATGGCGCGAGTATTGTGGCTCTTAATCTGTATGACATGCTCAAACCAATAGATAAAGGCATAGAAATTCGGAATATCAAGTTGATAAATAAAAAAGGTGGGAAATCTGATTTTACAGATAAACATAGGAAAGACATTACTGCTGCAGTAATTGTTTGTTCTGACACCATTGTAACCGGTGCAAAAGAGGATAAGGCAGGGAAAGTCATTATGTCTAAATTGGAATCGATAGGAATAGAAATTAAGGCTTTTGAAGTTATTGCAGACGAACCGGAAGATATCCGAAATGTATTTTTAAGTTTTGTACAAGACAAAATTGATCTAGTAATTTTTTGCGGGGGAACAGGTCTTTCCAAAAGAGATGTAACACCAGAAACAATAGCTCCATTGCTAGATAGAGAAATACCGGGGATTGCAGAAGCAATGCGTAATTATGGTCAGCAAAGAACACCGTACTCGATGCTTTCAAGAAGCTTGTCTGGTGTTAAAGACCAGACCATGGTGTTGGCACTTCCTGGTTCAACCAAAGGAGCATCCGAATCTATGGATGCTTTATTTCCGCCCTTGTTGCATGCGTTTCGAATATTTAAAGGAGCAAGACACGACTAAGCGTAAATCTATTTGTTGTTCTCAGAAATGTTCATTTTCCAAGCATGTTTCCCATTAGATAATATTTCTTTTCCGAAAATAGGAACTCGTTTTTTGATTTCTTCTACTAAAAATCGACATGCATCCATGGCTTCTTTTCTGTGTTTTGATGAAGTAAAAACGAAAAGACAAATTTCCCCTACATTAACATGCCCAATACTGTGGTAGATATGCATGCAAGTAAGATCGAATTGGCTAAAAGCTTCTTCTCTTATTTGGTGGAATTCTTCTTTGGCCATTTCTTCATAACACGAATAATCAATGGCTGTAACCGTTTCGTTATTAATTTGATCTGCTCTTACTTGTCCTAAGAAAATATCGTGGGCACCAATATTCGTTTTAACCTGGTGATTCGCTATTGAAGAAGCTATTTTTTCAGGACTAATTGCCCCTTCAATAAATACATTTTTTGGTGTTTTCTTTGTTAAATTAGCACTCATGGTTTTAATTTTATCCTTGAATTCCGTTGCTTACGTTAATTAAGTTTTTAAAGTCAAACTCTTTGATTAATAAATCGATTGCTGCCCTGCTTCTTCCACCTTTTTGACAAACTACGTAAACGACTTCTTCCTTGGGAATTTTTTCTGCATTATTAGGTAAACTAGCCAAAGGTATTCGTAAAATCTTTTTGTGTTGTAGCTGTGGTTCTTCCCAAGTTTCACGAACATCCAGAACAATAGTCTCAGGGGGAAGTGCGGTGAATTCAATGTTTGAAATTTGTTTCAAAGAATATTGATTTGATGCGCAATGTAAATCGTAATTAAAATTTTCAAAATCAAGAACGCTAGAAAAGTATTGTACTTTCTTATTGCTAGTGTTCGGAATCTCAATTTTCGAAAAGGAAGTTGTTAACGCGTTATATATTAGTAATTTACCACTGATAACTTCGCCAATATCAAGGATTATTTTGAGTGCTTCATTGGCTTGTTGAGCACCTATAATTCCTGGTAGGACGCCTAAAACTCCTACTTCAGAGCATGTCGGAATTGATTCGTTTGCTGGCGGTATTGGAAATAAGCATCTGTAATTTGGTCCGTTACAATAATTGAAAACAGAAACTTGGCCTTCAAATTTATGAATTGCACCATACACGAGTGGCTTTTGGGTAAGAACACAGGCGTCGTTAATCATGTACCGTGTAGCGAAATTATCAGTGCCATCAATGATTAGGTCAAAATCATTAAATAATTCAATTGAGTTTTTGTTGGTTAGCTTTTCATTGTAGGCAACAATAGTAATCAACGGATTTTTTTTACTTAATTTTTCTTTAGCTACTTGTGCTTTTCTTTTGCCGATATCGTCGGTGTCGAATAGAATCTGCCTTTGCAGATTAGATTCTTCTATGATGTCAAAATCAATAATGCCGATAGTGCCAACGCCTGCTGCTGCTAAATACAATAAAACAGGACAACCTAGACCACCTGCCCCAACTATCAATACTTTTGATTTTTTTAACTTTTCTTGTCCCATGACACCAATTTCATCGAGAAGAAGGTGTCTGCTGTATCGAATATTATCTTGTTCGCTTAGCATATACTTAGAACAAAGTTAGTTGATAATGATTGAATTAGTGTTTGGTTCAGCCCGAATTTCCTTTCTGAATTTTGTTTTTAGAGATTAAGCCAAGATTCTAGGGTTTTTTGCTATTTATTCTACTTATTTTTGAAGTGAATGGAAATCATGAACCTTCCGAATATATGGTTGTTTTTAACAATACTGCCCGTTATTGCGTTTTTATATGCCTCTGTCGGACATGGGGGAGCTAGCGGATATCTTGGATTAATGGTTCTTTTTAGTTTTGAACCTACTGTGATGAAGCCGGCGGCACTTCTGTTAAATCTATTTGTTGCGGCTATTTCATTTTATCACTTTTGGAGATGTGGACATTTTAATTTTAAACTTTTTTTTCCTTTTGCCATCGCATCTATACCAACTTCTTTTTTAGGGGGGATGCTTGAATTAGAAACGGTAGCCTATAAACAGGTTTTAGGGTTTTTATTAGTGTTTGCTGTTTTTAGATTATTAAATATAGTCGGGAAACGATATCATGAATTGAAATTAGTGAAGACATGGCAAGGATTACTTGTCGGAGGAATTATTGGTTTTTTATCTGGAGTCATTGGCATTGGTGGAGGGATTATACTAACACCTGTAATATTGATTATGGGATGGGGTAGGATGAAGGAGGCTGCAGCGGTATCTGCGCTGTTCATATGGGTGAATTCTGCGGCAGGCATGACGGGGCAGTTGATCGCGGGTTTTACAATAGGGACCGAAATATTTATATTCGTTGCGGTTGCTTTAATAGGTGGTTTTTTCGGCGGATATTTTGGAAGTGCCGTGCGTAGCAATAAAATTTTACGTTATACTTTAGCTTTGGTACTTTTATTGGCGAGCACAAAACTCATATTAACATAACGAGGAATACAGCATCGAAAAAAAAAGGGAGGTTTTGCCTCCCATTTCTTTATACAATATTTTATTTGACAAAATTGACGAAATCAAATGATGATCCATTTTTCTTCCACATTACCGCTACTGGATAACAATTACTAGCTACCCAAGAGCTATTTAAATCTATATTAAACTCAAGCAGGTTTCCGTCTCCGTTGATCGTAACCGGAACGCCAAAAGGGCTATTGTAAGCTTCAGCTCTTAAAACATTCTTGTGAACAAAGTTAGGGTCAGATGATGCGCCCGCAATTTGTTGTTCAGCAACTTGGCCGTCTTCTAGGACGTAAACAGCTAAATAAAATTCACCATCTATTGAGCCCAACCATTGTGATTGAACACGAACATTCATCGTTGAGCCAGCTGTTGTTTTTTCGATTGCCATAGCTACTTCAATTGATTTTCCTAGTTCGGCATTTACGGCTGAATTCAGCTCATAGTAACTGTTTGAAATGTCTTGAGTTCCTGCGAAAAAATGTGGCCAACCACTACTTGGTAAAGCATCCATTAAGTTGTTCCCTACAGTGTTTTCAAATTCGCTATCGCCATGCAAAGCAATAACTTGACAATTCGCGTGTGCATTAGTAATGTCTGTGGAATAAGAGACTCCCCAATCACCGCAATAAGGACACCACGTGGCTGTTTTTTTAAAAATCAGAGATTTTTTAATAGCTTCCGGAGATGTACAGGAACCATCATCTTTTTTCGCTTCAGGATTGAATGTGAAACTATTTGGATCCATACAGCCTTTCTTTTTACACGATGAAAATGAAGCGATTATTGCAATCAGCATCATCATGCTAAGTAATTTAAATGTTTTCATAATTAATTTATTTTCAGTGTATTAATCTCCTAATAATAGTCAAATATAAAATGGTGAATTAACTTATTCTAATAGCAATAGAGGAATCCTAATTATATACCAGATCTGTATCTTACTGAATAAAATACGCGATTTAAGCTACTTGTTTTGACTAAGAAGTAATAAATGACATCTGTTTTACATGAAGATTATCAATTACAGTTTGGTTGACATGGTAGTAGCCTGCTTATCGATAAAGTACCAAGACTACACATGATTTTTAGGAATACAATTATCCAACGTTTGATTATGTGTATGAAATTAATTCTTTATTATCTTTATATAATTAAAGACCTACGTTTATGAAAGTTTCTATTGTTTCTATTTTAATATTAATTATTTCTGCAGGTGCCTATGCGCAAAATTTTGTTTATGCTACTGGTCAGCATAGATTAGATACAGTGATCAATGAGAATTACGAAAGTTATGAGATTCAAATGGTAACACCTACTCCAGAGAACATTACTTTCGGATGGGAAGTAATCACGAACACATTTAACCCAAACTGGTCTTGTTCAATTTGTGACTATAGTGGATGCTATGTTGGTTTTCCTAGTTCGGCTACTATGACTGCCATTTCTTCTGTGGATATGGCAGCTGGTGTGCATGGATTTATAAAATGCAACATTACATGTGGGCTGAATTACGGTGATGGAAAAGTAGAGATATATGTCTTTGACCAAAACGATTATTCAAGAGGAGATACGGTAAGCTTCACAATTCATTGGCCTGCTCCTGCATCTGCTATTGCCGAGCACAAAATTTCCTTGTTGACTTACCCGAACCCTGTTTTAGATCAGTTGATTATTGAGAACCTTTCAGATATCAATGGTACAATTGTGATTACAGATATTTTAGGTAAAAAAATGCGCCACAATCGTTTGGGTGCAAATGCTATTGAGCAGATTGATGTTTCAGACTTAAGAAAAGGTGTATACCTGGTTTCCGTTATCGGTAAAAATGGAATACAGAGCTCGAAAAAAATCATCAAAAAATAAGGTATATAGGGTGAAAAGTACTTTGGTATCAATGGTCTGTTTTATTTCATTTCAGGCCATATTTTTTGCCAATAATATTGACCAGACACTTTTTCTTAATGCCGGTCAGGCCTATTGTGTAGATGGTCATCAAATGGCCTTTATGGCTTTTAATTCAACCAGTGTTTTTGAGCAACGAAACGTGCAACTTTCCGTTGAGGTTGGAGATACCCTAAGCCTTTCGGTGATTAATAATGATACAATAGTGCATGGTTTCGATATTAAAGGGATGATAGGATTAAGAGATACGATTCTACCTGGTGATACTGCGCAGTTTATTTTTTCATCTTCTAATCTTGGTTTATTTATTTATTACGATCACCTGAATTATCCAAATCATGCCTATATGGGTTTGTCTGGCATTATTGCGGTTGGAATAAATGAACAGTCTTTTTTTTGGAACATTAAAGACCACCAATCCGAGTGGAATGATTCATTAGCTTACGGTGGAGTGGTAGATTGGCTAGATTATTATCCCGATTATTTCACAATTAATGGACGAAGTAACCCGAACATAAATGGAGATACAACAGCAAGAGTAGTAGGTGGAATAGGTGACACAATACTCATTTTCATGGCCAATACTGGGCAAGCTGAACATTCAATTCACTTCCATGGGTACCACTGTGAGATATTATATTCCACGATTAGTACTAGTCATATTGGTCGAATTAAAGACACGTTCCCCCTAAAACGAATGGAAGGGTATGTTTTGAGATTAGTCCCCGATCAAGTTGGCGAATATCCTGTTCATGATCATAATTTATTGTCAATTACTGGCGGTGGTTTGTATCCTTTTGGAATGTTTTTAACAATATTAATTCAATAATGATGAAGATATTATTGAGCGTATTATTCACTTGTGGCACCGTATTCTTGTATGCCCAAACGAATGTCTTTTTAATAGGCAGAACATTGGGTGAAAAGATAATTGCAAATGGAGATACGATGCGTGTTTTTGGGTTTGCACCCAATCTATCAAGCCATCCACCAATCCCGGCACCATTAATTGAAGCTAATCAAGGTGATTCTGTTCATATTGATTTTTGGAATGTTTCACAACTGCATCATCATACGATTCATTTGCATGGTCTAGACGTTAATCAGGCAAATGATGGAGTGCCAATGCTCTCTTTCGATGTAGATCATATGGAACATGGTTGGTACCATTTTAAAGCTCCTCATGCTGGCACATATCTTTATCATTGTCATGTAGGATCAACATTACATCTGCAAGCTGGCATGTATGGGCCGGTAATTATTCGTCCATCAGATGGGAGTAATACTACCTGGGATGGTGGGTATGCTTTCGATACAGAGACCCTATTGTTTATGTCAGAGTTTGATACTTTTTGGCATTCTGACTCGATCTTAGATCATGAGCATGATAACAGCGCTGTACATGATTCATTGGAAATACCACGATATACTCCCGATTTCTTTGCTATTAATGGGCTTTCTGATCAACAATTAGAAGACACTGTAGAGCTTACATCAAAAACCAATTATGTCAATTATTTTCGTTTGGTGAATATTGGCTATTGTTCGAATAAAGTGATTTTCCCTGGGTCGTTAAACGCAATTGTAGTTGATTCAGATGGTAGGCCATTGCCGAATAATGTAATTTCCGATACAGTTGAAATTTATCCTGGTGAGCGATACGGAGTATTGGCAGAATCTGGTACACCGGTTCTGGATTCAATTGAAGTACATTATTTTGATATGATGACTGGTGTATTAAAAGATGTTCAATATGTAAAGGTCGATATTCAAATTCCTAATCAGGTTGCGGAGTTACCGAATTTGAATAATCTCCGTCTTGCACCTAACCCAACAGAGTTGGAATTGAAAGTGACATTTGATTTAATTCAACCGGCGACAATTGGTTTTAGGGTAGTATCAATTGATGGGCGTTTGATTAAATCAGAATTGGTAAAGAGGTATCCTAATGGGAACCAATCTATTTCCATAAATACCTCCAATTATTCAGCTGGACAGTATATTATTTCAATAACAGACGGCACTCGCGTTGTGTCAAAACAATTTGTGAAAAAGTAAGGTGAGGTTGGTAAAAATATATTTATTTGTAGCATTGGCGATTTTGCTTATTTCTTTCAATTTAGTAGATGCTCAATCCTTTAAAATCTTAGGTAATGGTGTTCAAAATATAACCATAGATAGGAATGGAAAGCTGGAGCTTGCTGAAATTAAATTTCTGAATACAACACAAACTGATTTATACTTGAATTGGGAAAGAGTAGAGAATACTTTACCGATAGAATGGGATTATTCGATGTGTGCCTTTGGAAAGTGCCAAATAGGAATTCCAACTGGTGGAGCTTTAAAATTGATTTCTCCTGGTAAACCGGGCTTCATGGCAATTCATGTATTTCCAAAAGGCATTAAAGGAAAGGGAACTGTGCAATTCAAACTTTTTGATTCTAGGGATGAATCTAAATTTGAGGTGCTCGAATTTCATATTTTGGCAGAGTAATCAAGTTGTTAAATAATCAAATAAGGATAAGTTTAAGCGAAAAGTGTGTTATCATTTAATTCAATGCAATTATCAAGTTCGATTTTCTTGTTCTTGATTCGAAACCCAATAAAGGGGTCATTTTTATTTAAATAAGGAGCATCTAAATCTGCCAAACAGCATTGGGAAGCCAGCACCGCTGAAGTGGAAATACCTAAAGTTGATTCAGACATGCAACCTAATAAGTGCATAAATTCCGAATCATCCGAGGTGATACTTCTTTGAGGATTAAATTGAAGCATTTTTTGTGCTTGAATTAACCCCCCACATTTCATTAATTTGATATTTACACCAGAATAGGCTTCATGATATTGAATTAACTCTTCATATATGCCAATCGATTCATCTGCAATGATGGGTAACTTCGTTCGCTTTTTTAGCCACAAATGACCATCGTGATCCGTTTTGTGTAGCGGCTGCTCTATTAATTTACATTGCAAATTTTCTAATGCTGCAATGAGCTTAATGGCAGCTTCTTTATTTTGACAACCTTGGTTGATGTCAATGCAAAAATCTAAATCGCTTTTTCTTCGAATCA
Organism: Crocinitomicaceae bacterium; assembly: GCA_018663635.1. Classification (GTDB taxonomy): domain Bacteria; phylum Bacteroidota; class Bacteroidia; order Flavobacteriales_D; family Parvicellaceae; genus UBA10066. Next base: position 3,220 of record JABJPZ010000091.1, on the reverse strand, counting down.
GTTTCACGAATTCCAAATCGTCCGAATTGCCTGTCAACTTTAATTTTAAATGCGTAAAATTTGTTTCTAAAAGTAATTTTTCGTCCAGAAAATCAACATCATTCTTAGTAATGGTTAGTGCCAAATCCGTTTTTGTATTGTTTTGCGGAAAAAAGTCAATTAATGACTTCTTTTTAGCGCATGCATGCCAATTCAGAATTGCGGTTTGTAAAGCGGCAGAAGCAGCGGGATTATCAGATGAATAAGGAATGCCTTCTGGGTCGTCAAAAGGATTTGAAAGTAGAATTTTAGCTAAATTTTGCTCCTGGTCTTGAACCCAGTTATTGATGGAGCTAAAGGTCTCCTTAAAATATGGCGGAATAGAGGCTTCACCAAAGGCGATAATACCTTGAAATTCTATTTTAATAAATGCTAGCTGAGTTCCTGATCGGGTACCGTGCGCTAATTTAAAAGGGCGAATAAATTCTAGGAAATAGGGATGTATACTTAGTTTCACAAGCTACTTTTTTATTTTCATGTTACTAACAAATATTGTAAGTGTTCTGATCCTAGCTGTTACTAATTATAGGGATTATTTTTCCATTATTTTGAATTATTAGAGAATTAATTTTAAACATGGTGAGATTACAAAATTTACTTCTCTAATAATTCAGAATAGTACTAGTGGCACTGTTGAAATAACACAGAAGCAGTCCTTGATAATACCCAATAGGTAGTCAGTCGATCTTTTGAATCTTGTATGTGGCTTCGTTTACTTTTACTACGTACGTTCCTTGTGGTAGTTTTGAAATATCGACTTGAACTTCTGAACCAACGAATTTTTTCGATTCTATTAGGGTTCCAAAAATTGAATACAATACATATTCAGATCCAGCGATAGCGGAAGATCTGATTGTGACAGTTGTCTTGGATGGATTGGGGTATGGGTATTCTTTGTCAACCGAAGAGGCATCTTGTATTCCGACGTTATTGGCTATTTCATAAATTGCCAACGTACTGCTTGTTTCGTGAGAAACAATTAATAAAGGATTTCCTGTAGGACTTTGTGCTGCGTTTATAAATACAGAGGCTTCAGGTCCAAAATCGTTTGTTGCTGAGGGTTCGTATAATAAGAAAGTGGGTGCGGTAGGGTCTGTAATATCGTAAACCATAATACCACCAATTTGTTCTAGTCCAATAAAAGCAAGGGAACGACTTCCAACCTTGCCTATAACTACGTCTTCAGGTTCCGGACCTTTGTTATCGCTTCTGGTGTCAAATGTGGCAGCTAATCCTTCTGAATTAAAGAGATCAGGATGAAGCAATTCAATTTTAGATTCGAATTCACTACCACTATCATAAACCAAGTCTCCAGTTTCTGCATCCCAGATGGAGAATGATCTTCCGCCAAAGGAATACAGCGTATCCATGATTCCATCTCCTCCATGGTCTCCAAAAGCAGTTGTTACTTTTAGTCTTCCGGCATTATTAGGCGACTGTAAGTCCGAAATATTGGAGAATGTTCCAGAATTTAAATTTAAGTTAGCGACTCTTTCATCTTCAGAATAACCCGTATATTTCCTTGCTGCCCCCTCATTAGCAGATAGAAAATAAGAAATTCCTCCAATTTTAAAATAAGCTAACCCGTCAGGTTGATACATTCCATGCACGGGATGGGAAGTAATGTTAATTGCTCCGTCTTGATCACTGGCGTCCAGCTCGTTGCCTGTTGCATTATGATCCTTATACCCCAATGGGAAAATTGTGTCCACACTTGCTGTTGGAACATCTATGACTAATACAGCGTTGTTCTCTTGAAGTGATACATATGCCTTGTCGCCGTCATCACTTACAGCCACAAATTCGGGTTCCATATCCTGTGCCCGCGTTGCGCCAGGACCGTAGATATGCACCCCTGAAGGGAAGGAATTTTCGAATGCAGCGCCAACATTGAAATCGGCAAGGCTGATGTGATTGACAAACGCGTTCGGAGCTCCACCTATGAGATCGATTATACTGACTCCTCCTTCAGGATCATTCAGGTAATCGTCAGAAGGAACTCCTTCGTTGGCTACGACGATGTATCGACCATCAGGGGTGTATGATAGCATTCCTGGAGCTGGCCCGACGGGTATATCGTTGATGTATAACCCGTTAGTATCAAACAAAACGACTTTTCCACTGTCTTGTTTTGTTGTTCCTTGTACGGCTACGGCTACAATGCTGTTTTTTACAGCAACATTTAACGCTAATGTGCCATACGGTGTGATATCGATATTTCCTACTGAGTCAGGTGACGAAGGGTCGGAGAGGTCTATGATGGAAATATTGTCTTTTTCCAGATTGGCAAACAGACGTTTACTAATAGAGTCCATCGGAGCAACAATTTCAACTTCTCCTCCTGCTGGGAGGTTGTGGTTGTAGGATCCAATTAGAGTCATACCTTGATTCTGGCTAAAAGTGTTACAAGAAATAAGTAATGTAACAAGGAGATTTAATTTGCGGGTAAGTTTATTCATATGGTATAAAAGAATTTACAGTTAGTGCTATTTACAAATGCTCGTTTTTTTTCGATAGAATTGCTAAGTTACACTAATAGGTCCTCTAACATAAAGGGGGTAGTGATATAATCATCCGCTCCTAACTCGAGAGTCCCTTGTCAAGGTCTTTTTGCTGGCAGTTCGAAGTGAGAAACAGAAATGAGGGTATCCTTTCCTGCGGTACAAGTTCATTGATGCATCTCAATACGCCATGGCCATTCAGTTTAGGCATCTGATCGTCACAGATAACCACATTTGTTTTGTGCATGAGAATTGTGTTAAAACCAGCAAGGCCATTTTCTACGGAATGAACTTCGTATTTTGAATCTTTCGTAGTTGTACGCTTGTGTCTCGCAAAGCCTCTTTATCTTCAATTACCAAAATCTTATTTTGCATCTGAGTTTTGATTCATTAACCTTCTAATTATCGTTTAATTAGATTATGCGAATAGTAGGTTAGGATCTACATTGTAACATGTAGGAATTAGCACATAAATTATAGGGCTAACTCATATTTTGTGCTAATCTCGAGTGCCCTCAACAGGGAACTCTTTATCAACAAGTTCTTGGGGTTACTGAAGAAATAGACACAAAGAATGAAGCTGAAGGAGTTCATCGTTGTACTTTTTAATCAGCTCTTTAATCCTGTCTTTATCGTCATTCACCTATAGTCGTGTTGCTTACTGTAAAAGTAGTTTAAAT
>JABJPZ010000090.1 GCA_018663635.1 Crocinitomicaceae bacterium | reverse complement strand
TACGACTCAAAGGAAATTGGAATGAAGGTTTTCCAAATGGAAAAATTTACAAATACCGTGAATCTGGCGCATTAAAATCTCAAGGTCAATACAAGGACAGTAAAAAGCACGGTTATTGGCGTTTATATACTGCGGGTGGAGATTTGGAGAAAAAAGTGTATTATCTAGAGGGTAATTTAATTGAAGGAAAAGCGTTAAAAACTTATGAGGCCAATATACAAAGACGGAAAGATGGCTCAAAAAATAAACAAGAATAGAATTATTTATATGCTACCTTTTTTAATAAATAAAATCAATAAAGTAGCGGCACTTGCTACAATGGCAATCCTAATTTGTTTTTATATGCAAGCCTGCAAAAGAAATGTGGGTAATCCTGTTGATTTAAAACAAGAGTATTTTCCGGTTGATATTGGCAATTGGATTATATACGACGTGGTAGATATTAGACACGATATTAACCACGATACACTCAATTATCAAATAAAGGAAATGATAACTGCCGATTTTTTTGATAATTCAGGTCGGTTGGCGCAACGTGTTGAACGTTACGTTAGGAATTCTGATACAGAACCATGGCAATTTGGAGATGTTTGGCATTCAATTAGAACCTCTAGATCTGCAGAGAAAGTGGAAGAAGATGAACGTTTTGTAAAATTGATTTTTCCAGTTACAGAATTCAAATATTGGGATGGTAATGCGTACAACCAGCGAGTGTCCTGGGAATATTACATAGATAGTATTGATTATTCGGGTGTGGTTGGCTCTATTGCATACGATAGTTTAGCTTATGTGATGCAACGGGAAAACTCAAATTTTGTAGAATATGAACAAGCGTTTGAGGTCTATGCGAAAAACATAGGACTTGTGGAAAAACAATTGATTGATTTGGATGTGCGTTCTGGAATGATTGTTCTAGACAGCATTGTAAAGGGTATTGAGTTGTATCAAACAGCGATTGATTACGGAAGCAACTGATGATTAAGATTATTTGTTTAAGTCTATTTATTCCATTTTTTTATAATGGAAACGCCCAAAGTTCTAATCGTTATTGGGTTCGGTTTACTGATAAAACCAGTACACCTTTTGCAATCGAGAATCCGAATGAATTTTTGAGCCAACGTGCTATTGATAGAAGAATGAGATCTAATGTCGCCGTTGATTTGCAAGACCTGCCTGTAGATCCAGTGTACATTGGTGAACTGTCAATTTTCACGGGTGTTACGATTTGGAACAGCTCCAAATGGTTTAATGCGGTGAGTATTCATGTTTCTGATTCGCTAATCCTAGATAGTATTGCTTCTTTGCCTTTTGTTTTAAGCGTGGATAAGGTGAAATCAATACGATTGGATTCGGGAATTGAATTTTCTTCAAAAAGTCTTGGACATTCCAATTATCATCACCTGTATTATGGGATGGCTTTTAGGCAAATTGAGATGCATACCGGTCATCTCTTGCATAATTTAGGATTTGATGGCGCAAATATGACTATTGCAGTGCTTGATGCTGGATTTGATAAGGTAGATGAAGTGGATGTATTCTCTACAATTATTTCGGAAGGTCGTTTGCTGGGCACTCGAGATTTTGTTGATGGAAATAATTATGTATTTAACGCCAGTCAGCACGGTACAGCCGTTTTATCGTGCATGGGAGCGAATACTCCAGGTAAGATGGTTGGTACTGCGCCAAAAGCCAATTATGTGTTAATTAGAACGGAAGATGTATCTTCTGAATCTTTGGTGGAAGAAGATAATTGGATTGCGGGTGCAGAATTTGCGGACAGCATAGGAGCAGATATTTTGAATACATCTCTTGGTTATACGCAATTTGATGATTCTTCAATGAACCACACATATGCTGATATGGATGGAAATACGACGAGAATTTCAGTAGCTGCTGATATTGCGGCTTCTAGAGGCATTCTTGTAATAACTAGCGCAGGAAATATGGGGAATCAGCCATGGCACTACATTTCTGCTCCGGCTGATGCAGATAGTACGATAGCAGTTGCTGCAGTAGACTCATTTATGGTACGAGCTGTTTTTAGTAGCTATGGACCATCTAGCGATGGTGACTTGAAGCCAAATGTTGCTTCTATGGGTTTTCGAACTGCCTGTACTTTCCCAAATGGAAATGTGCAACAGGCTAATGGCACTTCTTTTAGCTCACCCGTTCTTGCTGGTATGGCTGCCTGTTTGTGGCAGGCACTCCCGAATAAGTCTAATATGGAAATAAAATCATTGATTGAAAGAAGCGGTCACCAATACAATACTCCAGATTATTCTTTGGGTTATGGTGTTCCTAATTTTTATGAGGCTTATTTGTTAGGCAAACAAGAATCTGTAAGTCATTCAGATGAATTACTGCGCGTATTCCCAACTCAGTTTACAGACAAACTTAATATTCATTTCCATAGTCAAGACACAGGTAATTGGAGATTAAGAATATTGAATATTCTAGGTCAAGAAATAGGGGTTAAATATTTATATGTTACTGATAATCAGTATGTTCAAACCGTGTTAACAGATGAATTATTGGGGTTAAATATGGGTGCCTATTTCATTTGTCTATCTAAAGATGACCTAGAAATATCCGTTAGCAAAGTATTAAAAATCATTCCCTAAGAAATAACCTATTTGATGTTGACCGCAACGAGCTTCTGATTTTCTAAAAACCCTTCCAGCTTATCATCAATTTGCACTGGACCAACGCCAACAGGAGTTCCTGTAAAGATTAAATCTCCAATTTTTAGGGTAAAATATTGTGAAACATATTCAATGAGGTCGTCTATTTTGAAAATCATATCTTTTGTGTTCCCTGACTGAACGACCGTGCCGTTTTTGAATAATTGAAAGCTGAGATTGTTTAAGTTATCCAATTGGTCTTTTGCAAGGTATTGGTTACCAATAACAGCTGAACCATCAAATGCTTTTGCCTTCTCCCATGGGTGACCGTCTTTTTTACATTGTTTTTGTATATCTCTTGCAGTAAAATCTATTCCCAATCCAATTTCGTCATAGTATTTGTGGGCAAATTTTTTCTGAATATTCTTTCCCAATCGGCTTATTTTTACTACGATTTCTAGTTCGTATTGTAAATCAGAAGTAAAGCTGGGGTAGAATAGGGGATTTCTTCTCGGTAATAGTGCCGTTTCAGGTTTTAAAAAGAACAAGGGTTCTTTTGGAACCTTATTTCCGAGCTCAATTGCATGCTCAGCATAATTTCTGCCAATGCAAATTATTTTCATTGTTTGATTCTGTTTTTAATTCGGGTAATAACCTCTTTAGTATAGCCTGGAAAATCTCCTTTCATCATCCAAGAATAATATCCGGGTTCTCTTCTAAACGTTTCTTCCACACTTTTTCCTTTGTTCTTACCGAAATTAAATATTTCAACTCCCTTATCATCAATTCCTATTCTTCTTGCAAAATCAGCAGTTTTTGGCCCCATTGTGGAGTATTCAGCTAAGTAATCAATGTCCCCAGACAAATCCTTATATTTTTCTAATTGTGCCTCTAACACTTCGTATGTAGCCAAAGTATCAGCTTCGGCGCTATGCGCGTTAGTTAAATCTTTGTCGCAGTAAAATTGATAGGCTGCAACTAAAGTTCTTTGCTCTTTCTTATGAAAAATATTTTGAATGTCAACGCATTTTCTTTCTTCCATCTTAAAAGCAATTTTTGCTCTAAGAAATTCTTCTATTAAAAGAGGGACGTCAAACCGATTGGAATTAAATCCGGCCAAATCTGAATCGGCAATAAATGCGACTATTTTTGCAGCTGATTCAGCAAACGTCGGTGCATTGGTTACGTCAATGTCATATATCCCATGAATTTCTGAAGTTTCTAATGGAATAGGCATCTCTGGATTGATGCGCATCGTTAATGTTTCTTTTGAATAGTCAGGATTCACTTTTAATATTGAAATTTCCACTATTCTATCTGTCGCTACATTGATTCCTGTTGTTTCGAGATCAAAAACGGCAAGGGGTTTTATTAAATTTAAATTCATTGTGAGTTGTATGGCTTAAATAGCTGTTTGAATTTGATTTTTGTAAAGGGTTATCAAATAGGTTGAAAATTTAACTATGAATATATTCCGCTATTGAAGTTTAGAAATTTTTATTGTTTTGGCAATTTCATCTTCTTTATAATCGAATTCAGAGACTTCCCAGCTTATATTTTTAACGGGATAACCGGGCATTGCAATGTCTACAGAGTAAATGCCAGGATCTAACGTAATAGTGAAAACACCGTTGTTTTTATTTGGTCTAAAATCTCCTATTAGGTCAGACTGATCATTATAGATCGTGATTTCGCCATCCATGATTGCCTCAGCAGAGACATCATCGATAATTGCTGTTTTGTAAACTGCTGGATTGAGTAGTACATCATTAAAGGTGATACGATATATGTCTAAATCCCCAAATCCGCCTTTTCTTGATGACGAAATATAGGCGTGTTTGTAATCTGATGGAAAACAAATCGTGTTTTCGTCTTGCGGAGTGTTTAGAGGATACCCTAGATTTTCTGGTTCTCCCCAAGTATTTTCTTCAGGATCCCAAAGTACCTTATATAAATCCATGCCGCCCATTCCATAATGACCGTTAGACGAGAAATAAAGTGTTTGTCCGTCGGGCGCTAAACTTGGGTATTCTTCATTACCTGTTGTATTCAGTGATTCAACATTTTGAGTATTCCCCCATTTCCCAGTGGGTAACTTCCTTGTCATATAGATGTCATATCCACCCGTACCACCTGGTCTATTACTAGAAAAAATTAAAGTATTGCCATCAGTAGATTGTGAACAAGAAATTTCCATATGGGTAGTGTTAACCCCTTCCTCTATCAATAATCTTTTCTGCCATGAACTCCCTTTCTTTAAGCTCATGTATATATCCCCATACACATCTCCTTTTCTCCCTAAATTATGATCTAGGTACACAAACATTTTAGAACCATCATCGAGGATTCCAACAATTTCTTCGTCAAGAGATGTATTTACGGCGCCAATATTTTTAGCTCCACTAAAATTTCTTCCATTAAATCTCACCTCGTAAATATCTGAAGGATAATATCCATCGTATTCAATATTTCCCTTACCGGTTTCTCTTCTAGAAGTGAACAAGAATATTTTCTCATTTTTTGTAACAAATGGGTTATAATCTGGAAATTCACTATTGATTTTTTTTCCCAAGTTTTTAAAACTAATATTAATGGGTTTTTTCATAATCTTAATAGCATGATCACAATTTGCGCGAGACAAGGCTGCATTCACAAGGTTTTTTCCTGGTTTTAGTAAATACTCATCAAAGTACTTTTTTGCCTTATCAAACTCTAAATTTATCTGATATGCTTTTCCTAGATAAAATGAAATTTCTGAATGGCTTTTTGGTAAATCATAAGCTTTCTGAATATACTTTGCGGCTTCAGATTTGTTGATGTTTGTTCTTAGGAAACAGATACCTAATTTATAATTATAGTCGAAATTATTAGGTTCTAACTTAAGACCATTTTTATACTCATCAATGGCCATTAAATAATTAGTTCTTTTAAAGAACTCTTTAGCATTTCGTTCATCCCATTGAGCAGAAATGCTATCTACAAGTATTGTAAAAATAAATATGGGTATAAAATACTTCACTGATAAATTACTCAATCTTGTTGTAAAATGTTACAAAATGGATACCAAATTCTTCAAATACGGATTATAAATGTAAGAATTAACAAATGACAAATCAGCAAAAGAAAGCTTTGTTGAATTTGAATCAGCTTGTTATTTGTTATTTGACAGATACAGAAACATATTGGTATGCACCGTATTTCTTTCGATTTCTAGCGTCTTCTGAATAGGCTGGTCCTTGTACTTTACTTTCGACAGTTATTTCAATTTTACCAGTATCAATATTTGCCTTTTTCAAAGCTCTTTGAATCTTCTTTTTGGCTTTATCAGCTCTTTTTTGTGCTAAAATTAAATTGGTTTTATGCGTTTTAGTTGGAACTGTTGAAGCACTTCCCAGAATAGTAATAACACATTTTCCATTTAAAGCATATATCTTTTTGCTATCAGAAATAAATTTTTTGAATGATGCACTAAGCTGTGTTTTGTCATCTACATTGTAGCCAAAAAATTCTTGATAAGAACCGGTAATTGATTCCGCAACATATTTGTTACATCTTACTGCCAGAGGCGACTTTGATATAACTTGGTTTTTTTTGTCAATTAATGCGATTTCAACATTGTCACAAAGAGATATATCATCTATCGATAATTCGAAAATATTATTAGGCTCATTATCTATTTTATGGTACTTAAAAATTCCTTGAGAATTAATTGTTTCATGCCATTTTTTATTACCCGAGATGTCAATAAAATCTATAAAATGACCACTAGTAACAGGTAAGCCATTAGACATTATTTGGAATCGTTTTGCTGGAATATTGATATACTCTTTTTGAATACCAATAATATGTACTTTTTCCTTAGTTACTTTACAACCATCTTTTAAGGAGATAGTTCTAACCGTTTTGTCGGCATCATCGACTAAGGAAATTTCAAGTTTGTTACATGACACTCGATTCTTAAGTTTCATTTCGAATATTTCTTTATCAACCGCATGGAAATTGAATGTGCCTTCATCTGTCAATGTTTCCGAAAATAATTCGTCACCATATTCGTTCATGTACTTGACGTCTACGCCGCTATTGTTTAACAATTTTTTGCCATCACTATAAATTTGCCAATGGTATCTAGATTCCATACTTATTTGACCTAAATCAAGAGTTCCGCCAAATTCATGATAACCGCTTCCTTCACAAGGCACTAAGAATTGTGCTTCTGAAAATTTGTTATTATCAGCAAAGTACTCGACTAAATATTCATTGCATGGTTTTAAAGTCATTACATAACCTCCATCTCGTTTCCGTACACTGAAATTATCGGGATCACCGCCTTCAGTTAAATTGGATACGAGCATATACGTATTAGGTGGAATAGGTTCTCCAGATGTGTTGACAACATATCCTTTTAGAATAGCAACAGGTTCATCGATAACTGTTTCCATTTCAACGGTGTAGATATCTTGTCCTCCAGAACCACCGTCTTCTTTTGCTGATGCAAAGTACCCAATATTGCCTTCTGTATTGGTTACAAAAAAGATATCGTCATCAACTGAGTTCAGGGGATATCCCATGGAAACAGGTGTTGACCATTTATTGTCGCCTTCCATTTTTGTGAAAAATATATCGAAACCACCCATACTCGTTTCGCCATTAGAACTAAAGAAAAGTGTTTTGCCGTCAGGATGGAAAAAGGGTGCATCTTCATCATTCTTTGTATTTATTGGAGGCCCAATATTTAAAGACTTAGACCAGTTGCCATTAGGTAATCTAACCGCACGATAAATATCCCTACCTCCTAATCCGCCTTCACGGTCAGAAACAAAATAAAGTGTGTTTCCATCAGCGGATAATGTCGCGTGAGTTTCCCAAGCATCTGTGTTGATGTCTGTGTTCATGTCTTTACCAATGAATTTCAACCGTCCATATTGTTCACCATCAAATTCGGAATAATACAGGTCTTCATCGCGATAGATAAATAAAATTTGACCATCACCAGAAACGGATATCGTTGCTTCATTACTTCTCGGCCTGGAAATGTACTCTAGTAATTGAGGGGTACCCCATTCTTTGGTTACCGGGTTTTTATAGGATACATAAACATCGTCGTAATGTTTTCCGTTTTCTGGTGAAAATAAGTTTAAATTACTGGAATCAGGCCTTACCCTTCTAGATGTAAAGAACATGGCAGAGGCATCCAGAGTGAGAACTGGGCTGAATTCTGCGAAGTGGGTATTAATGCTGTCACTAAGATGTTTTATTGTAAATTGTTTAGGGTTTTCAATTTCAATTTTAGCATTGTTACACTGGTTGATATACACATCAATGTACTTGGAGAGTATGTGTTTACCTTTTTTAATTTTTGTGCTAAAACTTTCAAATGTTTTAATCGCTTCATCGAGCTCATAATTATGGTGGTACGCTTTACCTAAGTAAAATTCAGATTCAATGGGAGAATTGGTTTCCGAAACATCAAAAGGGTCGTAATTCTTTGAGATAAAATTTTGCGCTTTTTTAAGATAAGGTAGCGCATCTTTCCTGTTTTCATTAGACTTTAGTAAACAAAAACCATATTTATAATTCACATTTCCGTTTTCTGGTTGTTCTTCTACCAGGCTTTTCCATATGGGTAATGATAACTCGTAAAGTTGATCATCAATTAAACTATTTGCCGCCTCAAATCGTTCTTTGAATGAGGAATTTTTGAGGCTTTCTTCAAACTTATCTTTGTCAAAAGTGCCGTTTTGAGAAAAAGCAATAGAGGAAAGAAGAAAGCAAGCTAAGACAGTAAAAAGGAATTTATTCATGAATGCTAATTTTAAAATTGTCTGTCAAAATCTAGTGGTGCTATTAAAGTTTAAATATTTTGGTTTACGTCAAAGGATTCTAAATACTCGGCAACTTTTTTCACAAAAGTTCCACCTAACGCACCATCAATATTCCTATGGTCATAGGAATGTGATAGGAACATCATATGACGGACAACAATCGTGTCGCCATATTCGGTTTCTACAACTGCGGGTTTTTTACGAATTGCACCAAGTGCTAAAATTGCACTCTGAGGTTGATTAATAATTGGAGTTCCCATGACGTTACCGAATGTGCCGACATTAGAAACGGTGTATGTTCCTCCTGAAATCTCATCAGGAAGTAGTTTCCCCAATCTAGCTCGTCCAGCTAAATCATTTACTTGTTTTGTTAATCCAATTAAGTTGAGCTGATTTGCGTTACGTATTACTGGCACGATTAAATTGCCACTCGGTGTTGCAGCAGCCATTCCGATATTTATATTTTTCTTAATGATAATTTGATCTCCATTAATTGATGAATTAACCAAAGGAAAATCTGTCAGCGCTTTCGCAACCGCATCTATAAAAATTGGAGTAAAGGTCATTTTCTCCCCGTATTTCTCTAGAAATTGGTTTTTGATTTTGTTTCTCCAGAGTACAATGTTGGTTACATCGGCTTCAACGAAAGACGTAACATGCGGTGCAACTTTAACGGAATTTACCATGTGGTCCGCAATTAGTTTTCGCATTCGGTCCATTTCAACCACTTCATCGCCAGTTTCAGATAATACTTTGGGCGCAGTTGTTGTAACAGGAGGCTGTTTTACTTCAATAGGAGGCTTGTTAATTGCTGACTTTTGCACAATCGACTTACTTCTGGAAGGGATGTAAGCCAAAATATCTTTTTTGGTAACTCTTCCGTTTTGACCAGAGCCTTCAATTTGCTCAAGTTCATTTTGAAGGATTCCTTCTTTTTTCGCAATACTTCGAACTAATGGAGAGTAAAATCTTCCGGAATCGTCTGATTTTGCAATTGCTCCATTGGTTTCCATGGGAGGAACAGATGCCATGAGCGCTTCTTCAATTTGTTCTGACACTCCGTTAGTAGCTGCATCATTTGAGCTAATGGGTGCATCATTGCCCTTTAATTCTACTGGCGAAGGAGCAGAAGATTCATCTATAGTAGCTTCAGAGCCAATGACGGCAATTACTTGCCCAACAGCAACTACATCACCTTCATCAACTAATTTCTTAATTAAAACCCCTTCAGAAGGGGCAGGAACTTCCGAGTCCACCTTATCTGTAGCTATCTCAATAATTGATTCATCTGCGTCGATAGCATCTCCTTCATTTTTGAGCCATTTTACAATTGTCGCTTCAGCAACACTTTCGCCCATCTTCGGAAGTAGTACTTCAATATCTGCCATTAACCTAAAATTTACCTGGTAGCAAAGTTAAATCAAAAATAGGATTAAAAAAATGGTGTTATTAAAGATTTCAACAACCGAACGGTGATGGTTCAGTGGCCAAGTAGGGATAATGATTTGAGAATTATTTTAATATCTGTCAAAACACGATAGTCTTTAGCATAGATTAAGTTGATTTTCTCTAGTTTTTCGTCGTTTAGTTTTTCCTTGAAAATGGACGAGGGAGATAAAACCCCGGGCTTTATTTTTGGTAAATTTATTTTATTATTTTCCAATACAGGCGAATACCCAACCCAAGTTCGAGTGCCAAATAGTACTTTAAGCAGGTTAGGAAAGAAACCAATTTTATTGGAAACAAGCCATATAACGATTGGAGAAAAACAAAACAGTGCAATAGCTAAGCTAAAATCAAGAATTCTTTTGGATCTCCTGTTCTTTGGTAAGTTAACCGAATTAATATCAATGATGTATAAGTCACCAGAGGTGTCAATAGAATTACTACCAATTAAATATAGGCTTTCTGGTTGTGCAATTTTATACTCTAAATTTTTTATGTCTAGAGTCGACATTAATTCAATTATTTTTCTTGAAGTGAGGTCTTTAGCGCAAAAAATTACTTCGTCGACATCGTTGATATGAATGATTTGATTAATCTGGGACAAATTACCGGTAAAACCATCTGGTTTTTTTATTTCGTCTGGAAATACAAAAGATATTTCAGCAATATTACCCGTTATTTGATTGAGTAAGTTAGATACCCGATTGACTTCTTCTTGCTTTCCAATGATTGCAAACCTTGTATTGATTGTTTTAATGAATGAATAACCATCAATTTTTAATAAGTGATAAATGTATCGAGATACCAAATAGGCCAGCATGGTAGATAGTGAGCCTAATAAAATGACCATTCTGGAAAACTGTACAGACTTTGGTAAAAGGGCGTAAATGATCAGGATACAGGCGGTCCCCGTGACAACGCCTTTTATTATTTTAAAGAATTTTAAAGGTTTGTCATACCCGCCAAATAACGATGTCATTGCTAGCCAGATTAAGCTGTACGACGGAATAGCCCATTTGATGATGTTCCAATCGTAGGTTATGGGCTTTAGTAACTGATACTGAACTACAATTGTATATAACATGGCTGCAATGATGCCAAAATCAATAATGGGAACAATCGACCTCTTGGCAAAACGAAGAAGTAATGCTAAACCGGCTCTTAGATAAATTGCTGAATGGATGAGGAAGCTAAATGAATTTGCGTTTTTTTGAGAGAAATGTTTTTTAGCGAAAATTATCATAGCACGATAAAAAACGAATACATAATTGATACTGCTTTTTTTAGTGCTTTCTCCTTTATAATGGATAATACTGGTATCGGCTAAATAATGATTTGAATAACCACCTTTTATTAAGCGATAAGATAAATCTATGTCTTCGCCATACATGAAGAATGTTTCATCGAGTAACCCGATCTGATCTAATGCTTTCTTTCTAAGAAGCATATACGCCCCAGATAAGATTTCAACTTTATGATTACAATTTTTATCTAAATAGCCCAAGTGGTATCGTCCAAATTTTTTGCTTCTCTTAAATATAGAGCTAAGGCCAAAAATTTTATAAAATGCAACCCACGGAGTAGGTAAACCTCTTTTTGATTCGGGAAGGAATTCTCCTTTTCCATCAATCATTTTAACTCCTAATCCACCTGCTAAGGGAGTGGCATCCATGAAATGGATACACTTGGAAAAGGTATCTTCTTCTACAACAGTGTCTGGATTAAGCAATAAAATATACTCGCCTTTGGCTATCTGAATAGCTTGGTTATTTGCTTTTGAGAATCCGGTGTTTTTTTTGTTTTCAATTAGCTTAACGAATGGAAATTTTGAACGAAC
>JABJPZ010000089.1 GCA_018663635.1 Crocinitomicaceae bacterium | reverse complement strand
TACATTAATAATTAGTTACATTAATAATTAGTTACATTAATAAAATAGGGATATCCAAAGTAGGTTGCATACCTTGGTACTCATTATTTCCTAACATTTTGTTCACTTTTATTGAAACTTATCGAAAAGTTTCTCCATTTCTTTTCCAACCGTTAAGTTCAAGATTCTAGCATAATGGCGGGTTTGCTTAGTGGATGTATGTCCGAGCATAGCACTTGTAGATTCTATGGAAACTCCGTTAAGAAGCGTTATTGTAGTTGCAAAAGTATGCCGGGCCATTCCGAAACTCAGGGCTTTGTTTACCCTGCAAATGTCCGCAAGCTCTTTCAAGTAATTATTCAGTTTCTGATTGCTGTACACAGGAAGCAAAGTTCCTCTTTCTAGAACAATCGGATGGTCCTTATATTTTTCAATGATCCGGAGCGCAGGTGGTAAAAGCGGCACATCTGACCTAATTCCGGTCTTTTGTCTGTTGGTGAAAATCCAACATCTACCTGATGCATCGCGCTGAACGGCCGTTGGTGTAAACATTTTGATATCCTTATATGAATATCCCGTATAACAGGCAAACAGGAACACATCTCGCACCAAACCAAGTCGATCACTTTCAATTCTGGCACCTTCAATTTTCTCCATCTCTTCAGGCCACAGAAATTCTTTCCGTCGCTCCTCCAGTCTGCCCTTCCATTGTATAAAGGGATCTTTTTGAATGATGTCATTGAGCATCGCCATTTTTACAATTTTACGAAGGTTCCGAATGTACTTAACCGTAGTATTATTGGCTAAATTAGCCCGGGTTCTGAGGAAAAAGTCAAAATCATGTACAAAAACATGATTCAATTCTTCAAAGGAAACATCCTTCTTTTTAAATCTGTGATCTAAAAAAGCAACAAGGTGATTTCGGGTAGCAGCATACCTTTCGTAAGTACCATAAGAACGTTTTTTTACTTCAACAAGTTTTAAAAAATCTACATTGTGCTGATCATACATTTCCAATAAGGTAATGGAGGATTTCAATTCTCCGTGATAGTGTTTTTTTATATTGGCAGCGGTCACCGACAAACCCTGCTGAATAAGCTCCCTTTCGATCAAGTTCAGTTGTTCTTCTACCGTTCTGATAAAACGAATCAGCTCCTGATCATAAAGACCTTTTCCTATTGGAGATTCTCTTACCGGATCCCAATTGCTGGTAGCAACGGTTCGGTTCAAACTTATTTCTGCTCTTTTTCCATTGACCGTTACACGGGCATAGAGCAATCCCGTTTGATCTTCTGTTTTACTTCTTCTGGGCTTTAACCAGTAACGCACATTAAACGTTTTCATATTACTTGATTTTTAAGTTACACATCAAGTTCCGAGAAAACAGGCCAACGCAAGGAAACTAATGATAAAGTTTCCTGCTGATTAACAGCAACTTACAGAATTCCGGTGTCCAATTCGGTTACCGCAAAGGGTATTTTGGTTGCGGTAACCGAATTGTGCACAAAAACACTGCTATTCTTTGCTATTCTTTGACAATGACGAAAAACAAAAAACCCGCTGAAAGCCTTGCTCCTAGCGGGTTTTATGAATTTTTGACGAATTCTGAAATTCGCTCTGGCGGTGAAGGAGGGATTCGAACCCCCGGTACCTTGCGGTACGCCGGTTTTCAAGACCGGTACATTCGACCACTCTGTCACTTCACCTGGTCGTTTTTACACTCGTTAAATGCCCGAGCGGGGTGCAAATGTAAAAAACCTTTTTATTCCTCAAGAGGGATTTTCCTAAAAAATTGCTACCGTTCGTTAATTCATCTACCAATTTTGTCTAAAACACCGTACTTTTGCCCTATGACAGTGCATAAATTCCTTCTTTCTTTTCTACTGGTATCCGCCTTGTCGGCACATGGACATTGCGCCAATTCAAATGAAGATCCGATAACGGCCTATTTCGATTACAAAAACTTCTACGCACCTGGGCAAGGGAGCTATATTGAAACCTACCTTTCGTTTGTGGGGCATTCGATTGATTACAAGCTAAATGAAAAAGGACACTACCAAGGTGAAGTCGCTGTTACGCAAATCATTAAAATAAAAGATTCGATTGTGGCTTTTCAAAAATACAATCTAAAAAGCCCCATTATCGGCACCGATAGTACCATTCTGGATTTTGTCGATCAAAAAAGATGGGTTTTAGAGCCCGGTCTCTACAATTACGAGCTGGAAATATCTGACCTAACTAATCCGGCAAAAGAACACATCATCAGCAACCAAGTGCTTCAAGTAGTAGATGCACCCACCAACAGCCTGGCTACTTCTGATATTGAACTTCTGCAATCCTTTAAGAAAAGTGATGTTTTTTCGGAATGGAGCAAGTCTGGATATGAAGTCATTCCTTATGTTTCAACCTATTTTCCGCCTTACATAGGTAAGATAGCCTATTACATGGAACTATACGGATCTGAAAACGCACTGGGAATAGACGAACGCTTCGTGGTAAACCAATACATTGAAAAAGCCACTACGCTCACCCGGATGGATAGCTATGCGCGTTTCTCCAAACTGTCTACTGAAAAGGTCAATGTAGTATTTCATTCATTTAATATCGAAGACCTTCCAACTGGTAAATACAACCTGGTTATAGAAGCCCGAAACAAAACCAATCAAATTGTAGCAGAAAAGAAATTGTTTTTTGAGCGTTTAAACCCAACGGCTACCCCTGATATTTCGTCCTTGCAGGAGATTGATTATAGCCATTCATTTGCTGCCAATTTCAAGACAGAAGATTCCATCACCGAAGCCATTAGATGCCTCTCTCCTATTGCTACAGACATAGACAATGCCATTATTCAGTCTCAATTAGAAACCATTGAATTTGACACCAAAAAGCAATTCTTTTATAATTTTTGGAAGCAACGCTATCCGGATAATGCGGAAGAAAAGTGGATGGAATACCTCACGCAAGTACAACAAGTAAATAAGTTATTCGGCACTCCAGTCAAAAAAGGATACATCACAGATCGCGGGCGTATTTACCTCAAATACGGAGCACCCAATACCATGACGGATAGACCGAATGAGCCTTCCTCATACCCCTATCAAATTTGGCACTACTACAAATTGGGTGAATTGAGTAACCGAAGATTTGTATTTTACCTGCCCGATTTAGTAACCAATGACTACGAAATATTGCATTCCGACATGCGTGGCGAACGGCAAAATTACCGGTGGCAAATTGATCTTCAAAAGCGAACGACACCATTCAACGATTTAGACAACACAAATCCACTCAACGGTTCACATGGCTCTCGAAGCAATGAACTTTTTACGAACCCCAGATAGTTTTCGTTAACATTGGTTAATTCCAACCAATTATGAAAGTGTTTCTGCTATATTTGGCGTTTGATGAAATTAGCCATTGTCATATTGAACTGGAACGGGAAAGGATTCTTAGAACAATTCCTACCTAGCGTTGTAAAACATGCCGATGGCGCAGAGATTTGGATCATCGATAATGCGTCAACAGACGATTCCGTTTCATTTATAAAAAACACGTACCCAACCATCGGTATCATTCAAAATCCAGAAAACGGGGGATTTGCCAAAGGTTATAATGACGGTTTGCAATCGATACATGCCGACACGTATATCCTGTTGAATTCCGATATCGAAGTAACCCCAGGCTGGATTCAACCTATCCGATCCCTGATGGAAAAGGATTCGGAAATACTGGCGTGTCAGCCTAAAGTAAAAGCCTATCATAACAAAGAGTATTTTGAACATGCTGGCGCCGCAGGCGGATTAATGGACAAGTACGGATATACCTTCTGTAGAGGACGTATTTTTGCAGAAACAGAAAAAGACACCGGACAATACGAAAACAATCAAGAAATCTTTTGGGCGACAGGCGCCTGTTTGTTTATCCGAGCAAAGGCATTTCATGAAAATGGTGGATTTGATGCTGATTTTTTTGCATACATGGAAGAAATAGACCTCTGCTGGAGACTCAAAAACCAAGGTGGTAAAATTTGGTATTGTGCAGAATCTACAGTGTACCATGTAGGTGGTGGCACCTTAGACTATGGCAGCCCACGAAAAACATTCTTAAATTTTAGAAATAGCCTGTACACCATTACCAAAAACGAAAGAGCCAGACCATTGGTCTTTCACCTGTACAGAAGATTGCTATTAGATGGTATTGCAGCAGTTAAATTTTTGTTCTCTTTGCAATTCAGGCACATGTGGGCAGTCGGCAAAGCCCATTACAATTTCTTCTGGAAATTTCGGTCCATGCTAAAAAAGAGAAAGCAGCTTGGCAAAAATTTAGCGATTAATAATGCGGGCTCCTTTAACGGAAGTATTGTTTGGCAAGCCTTCGCGAAAGGAAAAAAACGCTATTCAGAGCTCGATTAAACTCTCAACGGCCAATCGGTAGCTGTCCAAACCAAAACCGGCGATAACCCCTTTGCAATTTTTCGCCATCAAAGATTCGTGGCGATACGCTTCTCGCGCATACACGTTACTGATGTGTACTTCAATAACAGGAATTGAAATGGCCGCGACGGCATCTGCAATCGCAACCGAAGTATGGGTATATCCACCTGCATTCAAAATGATTCCATCCGAATTCGTTCGTTGCAATTCATTAATCAGCTCACCCTCTACGTTACTTTGGAAATAAGTAAAATCTACCTGTGAAAATCCAACTTGTAATTGCAGAAAATAGGCCTCAAAAGACTGATTCCCGTATAGGTCTGGCTCTCTTGCACCGAGTAGATTTAGATTGGGACCATTGATAATCGCAATTTTCATTTGTCAAAGAAATAAAAAAACCCCGACAAGATAACCAGGTAAATCCTAATTATTCTGTCGGGGCTTGAGATAAAATTTTAAGCTTTATTTCTGTATCGATAGTTTCTTACTATTCGATTTACCTGCAGACTTAATGGTTATGTGATACAATCCAGCCGCGAAATCAGACACATCAATGGGCATTGAAAATTGATCTTCTACCACCGCAATCGTTTCTGCAAAAACAACTTGACCAACGTGATTGACCATTTCAACAACTACATCTTCCAATGTATGGTGTGCTTGAAACGATAGATTAACCGTTTCATTCGCCGGGTTAGGATAAACTAAATAGCTGGAAACACCGTCTATCTCATCTACATTCGTTGCTACTTCATCCCACAATCTAATGTCATCCAACGCAGCCTCAACCAAAGAGCCTCCATCTAAATACTGACCAGGTCGTGTGCTATCTGACACAACAAAGCGCATCATCATGTTATTGGTTAATGTTGTATAATCTTTTATACGAAACGCATTTCTTCTCCAGTTTCTTTCGGACACTTTAGTTTCTTCAATGAAAGACCAAGAGCCCCCACCATCGTTAGAAATATAAACCTGCCACCAGTCTGCATTCGGATTGGCACCTGAAGGAGGGTTATTGGTGTACCATCTCCAATAAGAAATTACTGGATTCACATAGCTAGACAAGTCGATGGATTCTAATTCAACGGTTGTTTTACCCGCGTCTACGTCATTTACACCTAGCCCATCTGTAGTGGATGTTCCCCGGCCAGTAACCCAACAAAACGAGCCCCCCGGTGTGTGCTGGTGATCTGGTGCTACCATAGTACTGTTGTCTCCTGGTGTTCCCCAAGAACCCAACGGAGAAGTCAGCTCCCACTGGCCCGTAGATGCATTGTCATCTGGAACACCTGCATTCCAATTTCCAAAGTCAGAAATAAAATCCGCACCATCTTCTTGTGCTTCAAGGGTATAACCTACTAAAGTGTAGAATGGAAGGTTCGGATCAGCATTGTTGGCCATTATGGGTTCAACCGCTGACAAGACACCATTCACATCTTCTGCACCAATGTAGTATGCGACAACTGTACCATTGGGTTGTGCAGGGATTTGTCCTTCCCATGTGCTTCCTGAAGTATTCACCATCGGAATTGTGTCCCAGCTTCCATTATCGTTAACTTGATAAACACACTTAACGTCATCTAAGTAATCCGACCAAGGCAAACCCAATGTTAAATCCGCTGAAATCGGTATCCCAGTTGCACCTGCAGCTGATTCTACCGCAGCATGCGTCAATACCGCATTAGAAATTAACGTAATTCCATGAAGTTTAAACGCTTCTACGATGGCAGCATCATTCGGTGTTCCATTAGAAATGTCCGCATCGGTGTCATCCGCAAGTAGGCAATCCAATAAGACTTCCGTGTATGCCTGCCCCTCTGCACCATCTGGATTTGTCGCCTGACCACCCAAATAAGCAATTGCGAATAGATTCATCATTGTCGGCATGTCGTTACCCAAATTCACATACGTATCCCACCAGGCACCGGCTATAATTTCACCGTCTGCATGTACTTCATTAATAATGTCATTCGGATATACCTTCGGCTCAATATCATACCTTCGAATAACTGCTGTTAAGTCCATTGGATTGTGTCCATCTCCTAAGAGCGGATCTTCAAGTTCTGCATAACCCCAAACGTCTGCATATCCTTCTCCCATAGCGCCATTCTGAAACGACATGCCATTATCAGCATAAAACTCGTAATTGATTCCATGACCATACTCATGAAAAACAACATCGTTTACCTGCGCTAAGCTGTAGCAATCTACATTGTCTGTATAAAAATTAATAGAAGTTCCATTGTAAAATGCATTACAAGCATGCGGTGTGATTTCTACATTGGTTGGCAGTTTCCAGTCCATTCCCGTAAAAGAAGGTAAAACTGATTTCATGTAATCATGAATCACATTTACATTATTATAGGCTGAACGCTCAATGATATTTGCATCCCCGTCCATCGATAAGGTATTCAATCCCGCATCGTTAACAGAAACGGTCATAGAAGGCGTTGAGCTGGATCCATCGTTGATGATCTTGCACCAGGCACCTTCCAAAGGAATCACGGCAGTCGCCGTACCTGTTTCAGAAGTCATCACATAACCATTACCATCTAAAGAATAGTTAGATCCACCAACCGTTAAATCAATATTAGCTAAGTTGACCACTGTAGTGGGGTCAGCCGGATCAGTAGGATAAACCGTCCCTTGAACCGCAATTTCTATATTCGCTGCTGCTATTTTTGATTGAACAATTTTATCCTGTGCAGTTTTTTTATCACCTGGTAAACAAACTTCTGAATGATTGTGCTTGATACCACAGGTGTACACTTCATTGTGTCTGTATAGAATTTCACCGTTAACCGCATCTACAAGCGTATACCAATTAGCAGGGATTCCATTACTTGCAGTAGTATGCACATTTACTTCGTATACCAGTCGGTATTTGTTTTGTTTTGGATGTAATGCATCGGGAATTGGCAGTACAACCAGGCCAGGCTTAACAACTGTATTTTCTATAGGCGTTGTAATCCCGAATGCCGCAGAAACACCCGCTTGATTCGCATCCAATTGTGGGTCAGTAGCTAAGCTGATATCGTTATAAACATCAGCACCCCACATGATCACATCTCCGGCGTTGCTTAATCTAATTGTAAGATTACTGTTCATCACCTTAAGTCCATTGTATTCTTGGAAATAGTTGATGTAATGCATTTTCTCGTTTTTATTGACATTTGACAAACGAAGATCTCCAACAGGAATATTAAAGTCAGACAGCTTACCCGTAATAAAATTCATGGCTTTGCTTTCTGGAGTAGACCCAGACACAGCAATGGGCTGACCATAAGCTCTATGGGGCTTTCCATTTTCTTCATTAAACCAAGCAAACCAATTCCCGTTTTCTTGAATGAAATTTTGCCAAGATTCTGATTGTAATAGCTCATACTGATACGTTTTATCCAGCTCTCTTTTACTGTCTAAATAAGTTTTGTTTAAACGCGTATCTTGACTAAAAACATCGCTCTGCGCAAAAAGATTTGCGCTAAATGCTAATAAAGCAATAAATAGTAGTTGTTTTTTCATGTTTTACTTAATGATTAATTAATACCTCTTAAAGATTACAATTTACTTCGTTATTACAAAGTAGATTGTGATGAATGGAGGAAAGGGCTTTTTAACGACATTAACGGATGCATATTTCAAGTCCATCATACGCAAGAGAAATATTAGGGGGTAATTCATCCTCTATACTTGCGTGTTTCCCCATTAAGTGCGACATGTGGGTGAAATATGTCTGCTCCGCTTGAAGCTCTGTGGCCAATTCGATGGCTTGTTTCAGATTGAAATGAGAAATGTGTTCCTCCTTGCGCAAAGCATTCACTACCAAGACTTTTAATCCTTTCAGCTTTTCTTTTTCAGTCTCCTCTATTCTATTGGCATCGGTAATGTACGCTACATCTTTAATCCGATAGCCAAACACGGGAAGTTTATAATGCCATACTTGTATTGGTAACACTTCGATGTCATCTACTATAAAAGGCTTATTCTGAATAATATTGGCTTGTATTTTTGGAATTCCAGGATAAGAATACTGGTCGTCAAAAATGTATTTATATTCCTGCTTAAGTGATTCATGTACCTGCTCAGTGCAGTAAATCGGCATGGGTAATTTCGATCTAAAATTAAATGCTCGTACATCATCTAAACCTGCGACATGATCTTTGTGTTCGTGCGTAAAAAGTATCGCACTTACCTCTTTTACTTTCGCAAGCAACATTTGTTGTCGAAAATCAGGCCCAGTATCAAACACGATAGTCGATTGATTAAGTTCTATCATTGCAGCGGTTCTCAATCGTTGATCTTTCGTATCCTCAGACTGACAGACCTCACATTCGCAACCGATAACGGGCACACCTTGTGAAGTTCCGGTACCAAGAAAGGTAAGCTTCATGCGTTCTCTTTTACGGAAAGAAGCTCTTTTACTGCCGCGACCGTGTAATCTATCTCGGCATCCGTGCTGAACCTACTAAATGAAAATCGGACAGATGTACAAGATGTAGAAGAACCGATAGCTGTCAACACATGAGAACCTTTGCTTGCCCCGGAAGAACAAGCACTTCCACCAGAGGCCGCAATTCCTTTTAAATCCAGTGAGAACAAAAACATTTTGGTATTCGCCGTTTCTGGCAGGCAGACATTTAAAACCGTATATAAACTTCCTTCATCTGAGGTGTCACCATTAAATGCAATGGTCGAAAAATGTGCTTCTAATTCTGCTTTCATTCGGTTCTTTAAACACCTAACGTGTTGAATGTGTTCATCCAAATCTGCGTACGCCAAATCAAAGGCTTTTCCTAATCCAACAATTCCGTATAGATTTTCAGTACCTCCTCGTAGCTGGCGTTCCTGACCACCGCCTTGAATCATTGAGCGCAATTTCAACTCTTTTCTAACATATAAAAATCCTACGCCTTTGGGCCCGTGAAACTTGTGCGCTGCGCAGGTAATGAAATCTATCGGGAGTTCTTGTAAATCAAATGCATAATGCCCCATAGTTTGCACCGTGTCAGAATGAAACAAAGCGCCATGTGCTTTACAAATGGTTCCTATTTCTTTTAAATCAATCAAAGTACCTATTTCATTGTTCGCATGCATCAGCGATACAATGGTTGATATATCTTCTTTTAACAATAGCGCAAGATGGTCTGATTTGGGTCGTCCAACTTCATCTAAATCTAAATACTCTACAACCACACCAAATTGCTGCTTAAGAAGCTCTGCAGATTCAATTACGGCCTTGTGCTCTGTTGGTGATGTAATGATTCTTTTTACTCCCAAATCTCTTACAGCACATTTTAAGGCCATGTTATCGGCCTCTGTACCACCGGAGGTAAAATACAATTCTGATGGCTGGCAATTAATGTGACTAGCAATGGACTTCCTTGCCTTTTCAATCGCCGTTTTGGTTTTTCTTCCAAAAGCATGTGTGGAGGATGGATTTCCGAAATTCTCTTTCATGAATGGAAGCATCGCTTCCAATACTTCCGGATCCATTGGCGTGGTAGCCGCATTATCGAGGTAAACTTTCATTGTGCTAAGTTAAAAGACAAAAGTAAGAACATCACAACAAGAATGTACAATCAAACGAAACAAATTATTTGGAACCCTATTAGTAGCTAATCCCTGGACTCTAAACACAATAAACAGTTTTGCAAATAACTTATATTAAATCATTTATGTCTTTCTTTATTCGGTCCGCCAGCTCATTCGCTTTTTCAATTGTACTACTCTCAGAATAGATTCTAATGATTGGTTCGGTATTCGATTTTCGCAAATGCACCCATTCGGAGTCAAATTCAATTTTCACTCCATCCGTATCATTTACAGGCAGATGTGCATACTTTGCTTTCATGCTCAACAAAATTTTGTCAACATCAATTTGAGGCGTTAGCTGAATCTTGTTTTTTGAAATGTGGTATTCAGGATAGCTCGCTTTTAACTCAGAACAAGACTTACCCGACGTTGCCAAATGCGAAAGAAAAAAAGCAATACCTACCAGCGCATCTCTTCCGTAGTGCAGTCCTGGGTAAATCACACCGCCATTACCTTCCCCACCTATAATGGCATTAGTAGCCTTCATTTGATCCACTACATTAACTTCGCCCACGGCAGATGCTGAGTAAGATCCACCGTGCTTTTCCGTTACATCTCTCAATGCTCGGGTGGATGACAAATTAGAAACCGTGTTACCTGGCGTTTGTGATAATATATAGTCTGCAACAGCAACCAAGGTGTATTCCTCTCCAAACATACTTCCATCTTCACACACCATAGCCAAACGATCGACATCAGGATCAACAACAAATCCAACATCGGCACCTTCAGATCTTATTTTGTCTGCGATTGCAGTTAAATTTTCAGGCAAAGGCTCTGGATTGTGCGGGAAATTCCCTGTTGGTTCACAATATAATTCAATAATATTTTCAACCCCTAGCGCTTTTAAAAGTGCTGGAATAAAAATCCCTCCCGTGGAATTGACACAATCACAAACCACTTTAAAATTTGCTTCACGAATAGCCTCAATGTTCACTCCATCAAGCCCTAATACTGCATCTATGTGCTTTTGCATGTACGTATTATTTTCCTCTAACGATCCTAATTCGTCTACACGTACAAAAGAATAACGATCACTTTCCGCATTTCCCAAAACAATTGCACCTTCTTCAGCCGAAATAAATTCTCCTTTATCATTTAGCAGCTTCAATGCATTCCATTCTTTCGGATTATGACTTGCCGTTAAAATAATACCACCATCTGCTCCCTCCATAGGCACAGCCACTTCCACTGTTGGCGTCGTCGACAAACCAACGTCAATCACATCAATCCCCAAGCCTTGCAGGGTAGCCGTAACAAGCTGATTTAGCATTGGTCCAGAAATCCTAGCATCTCGACCGACAACTACTTTCACTTTACTTTTTGAAGAATTACCTTTCAGCCAAGTACCATAGGCTGCCGAAAATTTCACGGCATCTAAGGGAGTCAAGCCTTCGCCAACTGCACCTCCGATAGTTCCTCTGATCCCAGAAATAGATTTAATTAATGTCATTGAATGTTGAATATGTTCGGGACAAATATACTATTCTAGCGATTTAATAAACACAAAATATTTTTGAAAAGGAATAGAATAAAATTGCACAAAACACTGTTAGTTTCTTTGTGAATAAGCTAATCATTTTAGCATGATTAACAAGGTAATATTGCTATCTTTGTA
>JABJPZ010000088.1 GCA_018663635.1 Crocinitomicaceae bacterium | reverse complement strand
TTATTTCAAATTAACAACACCATTTTATCGTTTGATAAAAAAGTTTAAAAGTAGTTTTCAAAAATCTTTCTTAATCCAATTTTCTCAATAATATTGCTACAAATAATTATAAAGTGTGTAAATCATGAAAAACAGAATACTGCGTACCCTACCCTTCATTTGCTTACTAATCCTGCTTGGATCATGCGAAATGCAAAAAAGACTATATAGGAATGGGTATCATGTGCAGAGTAAAAGTATAACACGATTGAAAGCGGAAAGCAATCGTGCTCCTGTAAGCGCAATAGAGCTGAATACAAAGGAATCACTTTTAGTAACTAAAAAGGTCGATCCCGAACCATTACTAGCTAGCACTTGTAATGAAAAAATTAATTCATCGCCAATTAATCAGGCACCCGCACCTACTACCGTATCGAATACTGCAACAATACCGGCAAGCTTACAATATTCAACTAATCGGAAGAGAATGCTTTTAGGAACATGGAACGAACCTTTTCCAATTCGCAATAGCTTTCCCAAAAATGAACAACAATTTATTAGCAAGAAAAATTTTAATACTAAGAGACAATTGCATAATAATACATCGAGTGTGCCATTATGGGCATATATTGTGCTCGCTATTCTAATTGGCCCTTTGTCAATATACCTTTATGAAGGAATTACAAATCGGTTTTGGATTGACACCATTTTCTACGGGCTAGGTATAGGATTAATTACTTCATTTCGATTAGCGGGACTTGCTGCCCTTGCTGCTGCTGTTTTGGCTCTTTTAGTTGTTTTGGATGCTATTTAGCTTATAAATTTTGATTTCCAAATTGTAAAATAGTATTGAAAAAAAAATGAATCTCTGATAGAACATACTACATCAAAGAGCACTTCTTATCACTTTTAATCGTACATTTCTGACTGATTATTTAAGCCTAATGAAAAATATTTTAAGGGCAGTGCAAACACACTTTCCATTTCTGCATGATGTAAGGTTCCGATTTAAGTTTTCCACCATGTCCATTACAAAAACTGTGCACGAAAAGGACTTCAAAGCAATGCAACTTTTAGACCTTCAAGATGGACAATTATTTCTGGATATAGGTTCAAATAGAGGCGAGGCCATTCTGTCTCTCCAACTAATGAATAATAAAAAAATGCACATAATCGGATTTGAGCCTAATCCTTTTGTTTACGAAAAACTTTCTACTCAAATTCGCTCAATGGATAACGTAGAAATACATAACATTGGCTTAGCATCTGCGGAAAGAGAAGCGGATCTACACGTACCTTTCTATAGGAAATGGATGTTTGATGGTTTAGCATCATTTGATTACGATGCTGCTAAAGGTTGGTTAAAAAACAGGTTGTGGAGATTTGATGAAAATAAATTACGGATTGAGAGTGTTAAATGTGTAATTAAAAAACTGGACGGCTTTAAATTGAAGCCCTATTTTATCAAAATTGATGTTCAAGGTTATGAACTGGAAGTTTTGAAAGGAGGACTAGAAACTATTAAAAAATACAAGCCTATTATTTTAATTGAATCCATTAACACAGATCACAAGGCCTTTCTTACTCCATTTCAATACCATTTTTATCATTTTAATAACAAAGAATTGGTGGAAGGAGATGGAATGCTAAACACCTTTTGTATTGCAAAAGAATTACCTCATTAATCAAATATTCCATTGGTTGTAAAGCAACATAACTACTTGTTTTATTGACAGAAAATAGCATTAAAAACAGCTATCTACTTCATCTTTTTATCTACATTGCATTGCCATTTTATAAAATCCTACTCGAATGAAACTCTTTTTCTTCTTGCCCCTTATGTCGCTGGCATTTCAGTTTAGCGCTCAAAACACAGATAGCCTGATTTCTTCTCTTTATTTTAATGATGGGCTGAGCGTATTGGATTCGAGCGGATTCAATTTTAATCTTTCGTATTATCCCTCTACTTCAGACTGGGGAATTGACAGTTTTCCAGAAAGTGTTGTTTTCGATGCAGAACTTAGCTATGAAAACGCCTTGGATTCAACACAATCTTATCAGGTTAGGATTGGAAAAGGAGGACAATTGTATTCTTTTCGTGGTTCGTTTGGCGAGTCCGTTCCACCTCAATGGCGGCCAACTGGCTGGGCATTGCCAACTTATGGTGGTGGAACTTCTTATGCACCTTGGGTGGACGAAGTTTGGCAAATGGTTTGTGTTGATGGTTCTCTGAATAATCCGCCAGATTCTGCTTATTTCATACATCAATCTGGTGTTTATTTAAAAACACCGGGACAAACTCAACCCTTTTATTCCCCAATGGTTGCCCGCTATTTCAATCCCGCCAAGATGTCCTACTCCGTTGTTAACTGGGGGCAACAGGCACACACAGAGGACCTCGAAAACATGCATCACACCTCAAGCTTATTGTATTACACTACCTACACGAACAAAGGGAATGGAATTATTCAAGTAGATAAAATGATTTACAATTTCGGAAACGACAATATAGATTTTCTAAATATGCCATGGGGCGGCGTAAGAAATTCAAATTTGGAACATTTTTTCATTTCAACACCTACTAATGCCTACACAAACACCCCCGGAATATATGGCACTACCCCAGTTATTCCAACAGCAAGCACCGGTGGTTGGGTAGCGTGGTCTAACGATACTCTTGGAAATTCTCCTGCGCTCGGAATGGCACACCCACTTACTACGAACACCAACAACAGTGTATTCAGATACGGTGATGCAGGTGATTTAACTGCAGCTTGGAACAACCGAGATTACCATGTTTTTGAGATGATTCGATTTCCATCAGCTGGTCAACTTGGATTTGGAAAATCCATGAGCTTTAGGTATTTTTTTGTGTTAGGAACTAATGTCGATTCTGTTAAAAACACTATTTTAAATCACTCCCTGGTCTCAAATGCACTAGACACCGCTTATACACCATCCTTCAACGAAGTGGACTCTATCCGATACCTATTTGAATCAGTAGGTTCTGCTATCCATGTAAGTGTTTCGACAGATAGTACAGGATTGCTATTAAAGTCACATCCATTCTTAAACAGCTATCCATTGTTTAAACTAACATCGGCTAACAATGAAGAAGTACTTACCTCTGATCCCTACTATTTTTCTGGTGATGCTTACGACGGAACAACTGTTGATGTTAACTTATTGGGTTTCTTGGATAACCCAACGAATATCACAGTTCAGATGGATACGATTTGCAACGGTGAAAACTATGTCTTTCCAGATGGCAGCCTAGAAATTAGCCCAACTGCAGATCTTATCCAAAATAGTATTTTATCAGCTAATCAGCCTGGATGGGACAGTATAGTCATTACCCAATTGACGGTATCAAGTTATGATTTAAGCGTTTTGCAAGCAGGTACTGAATTAACGAGCAATGAGTTAGGATCAAACTATCAATGGTTAAATTGTGATAGTTCATTTAGTCTAATAATTGGGGCTAATGGCATAGATTTTACAGCACTAAACAGTGGTAATTATGCCGTTGAAATTTCAGATGAACATTGCATCGATACTTCGTCTTGTTATTTCGTTTCGATAATCACAAGTCTCAATAACGAATTGGCCAATAAAATCATTCTATTTCCCAACCCTACCAATGGACAATTATCCATCGCCTTAGATAAAGTATATCCTGTCATAATACTTCGAATCACCTCATTAAAAGGTGAATTGATTCAAAAAAATAAATACAAGAACACAGCCCTATTGGAAATTAATTTAGAAGAACCACCAGGAGTTTACAATGTTACCATTGAAGCCGATAGTCAAAAAGCCAACATTCGATTGGTAAAAGACTAAGACACTGTCCATTCAAGTCTTTGCCTAATTTACATATCTTTAAAAAAACTTAAACCTACTCAATGAAAAGTTATTTATTCACCATTTCACTATCGTGTATTTTGACTTTCACTTTCAGTAATTTCCACGCTCAAACGGACACACTTAAGACTGAAAAGCGGGTAAGTGTATTAATGAAAAATGGACAAGAATTCACAGGTGTCATCCTAAAACAAGACACCAAAACCCTGGTCTTAAAAACCAATAATGGAGAGCTCAATTTAATTGCTACTAATGTAAAGCGAATTGAAACCGTTATGTACAAAGGGCCATACCGATTTAAAAACCCGCACGATACACGCTATTTTTTTGGCCCTACAGGTATACCCATTAAAAAAGGGAAAGGCTATTATCAGAATGTTTTATTAACAACCAATTTTGTTAATTATGGAGTAACAAAAAATATTTCTATCGGTGGTGGCTTTGAATTT
Source organism: Crocinitomicaceae bacterium (assembly GCA_018663635.1). GTDB lineage: Bacteria > Bacteroidota > Bacteroidia > Flavobacteriales_D > Parvicellaceae > UBA10066. The sequence goes on along the minus strand of JABJPZ010000088.1, from coordinate 239 downwards.
GTTTCGACAATAATACAGAATCCCATTTGGTTTCTTACCCCAAAAGTAGGTTTTCAACTCTCAAAAAATGCGCATATTGGCGGAGGGTTCATCATGGTCGGTGTAGCTGCAGAAGGGACTGCAACATTAGCCTATGGTTCCTTTACTGCAGGCAATTCCGACGCCAATGTCTCGGTTGGCATTGGATACGGCTTAGTTAACGGAGATTTCTCAGAATATCCCGCAATCATGCTTGCAGG
>JABJPZ010000087.1 GCA_018663635.1 Crocinitomicaceae bacterium | reverse complement strand
TGGGGATGCGGGTACTCTAGCCGACACTTCTATTCTTGATACGACCAGCTATTCTTATCAGGCCGCAACAGCATACGATGTTTCCTTATACGTCGAGAACATATATGGATGTGGGGATACGATTACCAAACAATTGGTTGTTCAACCCTATTATAATTTGATGGACACCATTACAATGCCTTCAGGTTATCAGCGATCCTATTTCGAAAATCTAGAGAGTGCGACTCCAGACTGGTTGATTGATAACTTGGCAGGAACAAATTCATCTTGGGAGTTGGGTTCTCCAACAGGAGTTATTAATTCCGCATTTAGTGGTTCTAATGCCTATGTTACGAGTCTTTCGGGAAGTTACAATGACAACGAGTTGTCATTTGTATATGGTCCATGCTTTGATTTAAGTCGATTGAAACGCCCAATGATTAAGTTAAGAACTTGGTCAGATGTTATTGATTTCGGTACTTTATTTGGCTCTAATGATGGTGCTCGATTGGAATATTGGGCCGGTACATCCACGGGTTGGATGACGCTAGGAAATACAACAGATGGCATCAATTGGTATAATGGTGACAGTATATACTCAGGAAGCGTTTCGACCATTGATGACTTGGTGGGCTGGTCAGGGCAAGATGGTGACTGGAAAGATTCTCGATATAAGCTCGATGAAATTAGGGATGGTTTGGATAATGACACATTGGTGCGATTCAGAATTGCCTTTCATTCTGACACGCTCCTTGCAGGTGGTGGATTTGCTTTTGATAACGTGTGGGTAGGAGAACGTAAAAAAAGAGTGTTGGTAGAGCATTTTACCAATACAGAAGATCCCTTGTCAAACACACATCAACCTGATTTTGATCAGCTAATGGATGATAATGTGTTGGATGCAATTGATTTGCAATACCATACTGAAATTCCGGATGGAGATTTATTATGGTCAGACTATCCTTCAGGTCCAAACGCAAGAACGTTGTATTACTCTACTAGCGGTGTTGTTCCTTATTCAATAAATGATGGAATTCTTTATCGAGACAGTACACAAAACTGGATAGCGGACTCCGCTGTTTTCAAAGCCAATTCTTTGAGAGATCCTGGTTTTATCATAGACTTAACGGGTACAACCATTGATGCAGTGTCAAGGGTAATTGACGTTAGGGTTAAACTTGAAGCACTCAGTGATTACATCAATGAAAACATTCGCGTGCACATTGCGGTTATAGAAGATAACGCCGGTGTATCTGGCGCTCAAAATGTAGTTAGAAGAATGCTGCCTGATGCAGGTGGTTCTATTTTGCCGGTCCTTTCTATGTTTGCTTACGATACGCTTTCGATGGATCCTCAAACATGGACGGTTCCTGCATCCATGGATATTAGCAATATTATGGTGGTAGTTTTTGTTCAGAATTACAATACGCAAGAAGTATATCAATGCGCGGACAACATTAACTATTTGATCGCAACAGACGATGCGGTTGAAGATGCAAATGCTACTACTTTTAGAGTCTTTCCGAATCCAGCGAAGTATGAAGCCACGATTGCATTTAATGCTCCAATATCCGAAAGTTATTTACTAGAAGTATTTAATGGGATAGGACAGAAAGTAGATCAGGTAAGAATGGCTAAAGGAACTTCAAGAACCAGTGTTAGTCTTCAGAAATATACGGCAGGCATGTATATAGTTCGCATTACAGCTAATGAATCGGTTATTGGTTGGTCGAGATTGATTAAGCAATAATAATTAGTTAAGGTCAATCTGGTCTAGCGCATTTTTGTGTTGTAGAAGCAAATTAAAAAATGCTTTATTTCGCCATTTAGGGTCGATAAGTAGTACTTTTTGACCGTCACCGTGAACGCCCCAATAGTCTGTTTTGAAAATGGCTAAACGATAAAAAGGAATGGCCCAAGCTACTTTTTGTATTTTATTGTTTAATACCAGCAGAATGCCACTTGGACGAATCTCTATTTCGACAGAAATAACCGCAACATGAGACGGGTCAAAAGAAGCGGTTAGTGCTTGACTGGCTTCAATTACATTCAATTTAGTTGGTTTTTTATTTGCGACCGAATGTTGTTCCAACCATTTCGTTTGGGGTCCAATTAGAGACGATATCGTATCTTCTATTACCTTGTCGATGGGGTTGTATTTACTTATAATCATAAGCCTATAACAATTAAAAAATCAATAAGTTTATGCGAATGAATTTCAATGAGAGCTTTACAATGCGCTTTGGTGCTCTTCTAAAAAAGCATCTACTTCATCAATATAGGGTTGAATCGATTTTGCGGCTTTCAAATTAAGCCAAACAACAATTACATTAATCGCTACATATAAAAGCAACTGCGTTACCATTCTAGTCATGGGTAGTATTGCAGCTCCATCCCATTCTTGATCTAATGCTATAAACATCCAGCCCAAGTCAATGGGCAACATGTACCAGAAGAAGGCCGAGTTTAAAAGACGTTTTTGTCTGATAAGTAATTTTCTTCTTGAGCCCATGTATTCTGTGGTTGGCATTGTGATAGCATCAAAACGAATTTTTCGACTTAGATAGAGTACTAAGGGTATTAGAATACAAGCAAATAACAAAATAATGTTGCCTATTGTTGTATTGATACCATTGTCAGTAAGTATCAATTGTAATAGAATTAAAATGAATAGCACAAAGGCTACTATAGATTCTCGAAGATCTCGAAACAATAGTACTCTGTCGAATTGTTTGAGTTTTTTACCAATGTCTTCATTGAAGTCTGAAATGTTGAAATCAATGAAGTTTTTCACCTTAAAACTCTCATATATATTTTGAAAATGTTCTTTCATTACTTAAGGTTTGATGCAAATAGATAATTTAGTTTTAATTCTTTTCATTTTAACCGCAACATGGTTTTCACTGATTCCTATAACTTGGGCTATTTCGCGGTAAGGCAATTCTTCCAGGTAAAGAAGAACGATTGATTTGTCACCCAGTTTCAACTGGTTAATGCAGGAGGTTAGCTTATCAAATTCTTCTTGTTTTTCTTTTGAAAGGTCTCTTGAGGTGTCCTTAAAATCAATTCCATTGATTCGAATGAAATGTTGTTTTTTTTTCTTCTCAAAAGACAAATTTTTAAAGCAAGTATTTAAGGTGATTCGATAAACCCATGTGTCAATATTCGAATGACCTTTAAAAGATGGAAGTGCTTTCCATACATTTAATAGAACTTCTTGGAAAAGATCTTCGGCATCTGCGTTTTTATCGGTATACGAACGGCAAATTCGAAAAATTCGATCTTTGTTTTCTTTGAATGTGCTTTGGAATATATCTTCAAAATTCTTCATTGTTCAAAATCAATTCTGCTAAATTAAAACAAAGATGGTCTATATTTTTCGAGTTCGAATGAAAACAGGAAATGTTAGACAAAACAACGATACCAATTTCATTCGTAGGGTCAAATAACATGCAAGATGTGTATCCGCCAGTACCACCGTTGTGCCAAAACCAATCATTACCGTTATTTCCCCTTGAAATTAACCATCCTAAACCTACTTTTACTCCTGATGAATCTTCATGTGTAACTTGCTGGGTCAAATGTAAAGCTCGATTTGTAGTATCGAATTGGGCTTGCAGAAATTTAGCTAAATCTTTACTTGTAGACAATATTCCACCTGCACCAACCATGGCGCCTAAATCCCAATTAGAAGCATGACGACCATCAGGATTTAAACCCTTAACCAAATGTCTATTTATGGATTCAAAAGATGCACAACTATTCATCATTTGGTAACTAGAAAATATGTCTTTATCGAGCATAGTTTGATAATCTGTATTAGTATGTTTAGAAAGAACATACGCAATTGTCGCAGCACCTAAATTAGAGTATTGACTTTTTTCTCCAGCTGGATAATCCATTTGCAATTCCTCTCTTAAGTATTCTTCTAGTTTTTCTTCTGAGTAGCTTTTGTAAGGATTAGAAGGGTTGAAAATTGTACCTAAAATGGCATTAGAAGGCATATGCGGCATACCGGAGGTATGATTAGAAAGGGATCTCAAGGAGATGTTTATACCATTGTTTAATTTATAATCCAGGTATTCGTTAATGTTATCTGTGAGTTTTATTTCATTCTCAATTACTTGTTGTGCAAGTAAAGTTGATGTGAAGACTTTTGAAATCGAACCGATTTCAAATACGGACTTTTCATTGCTTTGATGGCGAAGTGTGTCATTAGCTCTAAGAACTCCATAGTATTTTGTTGAATCGTTGGCTATAACGGCTATAGAGAATTCAGTGTTGTTAGGGAATAATTGACAATTGTTATATATCTCATCAAGAAGTGAAGAATTGAAACCATCACTTTTAATAAGATTATTAATGGCTGGGGTTACATTGCAACTAGCCAAGAATAAGGCTATTACAATACTAAGGGTAAAAATTTTGAATACGTTTTTCATGATTTTTATTATTTGCATTGATATTTTTTTGTCTTGTTATTAGTGTTAGTACATCTTGTCCAAATAATATGACAACAAATAGTAAATATTTTTTCTATGATTGATTTTTAAAAGGATTGAATTGTCCGAGTAAATGGATTTTCTTCGAACATTTGTGAATTATTTAATCACTTAATTCATGATCAGTCTTCCTGAGTAAACTCGACCGATTTTATTTTGTAATTGAAATAAATAGACTCCAGTAGGTAAGTTATTTCTATTTAGCTCAATACAATTTGAACGAACATTATTAATTTCCTGTACTTTTTTTCCTGTGAAGTCATAAAGTTCGAAATCGTATCGCTCATTACGTTGGTTGTCGAATCGGATTAAAGTGAATTCTTGAAATGGATTGGGTCCAATTTGAATTTGAATACGATTAATGTCTTTGTCAATTCCTACAGACGGTCCTACCAAACAAGAATCAGAAGTATTTTCTAAAATAATCATGTTCCAATTACTACCAGTAGAAAAAGTGTATCCTAAATCACACAAATAAGGTTCTGAAGCTATAAAAGGCGTTCCCTCCAAAACAACATGAAATCCGATTTCTCCGGCAAATAGTTGAATATTGGCTGGAATAGACAAAGAATCACCCGCATAAATTGGGATTAAGACTCCCGATGAATCTTCGAAAGCGGAATGGGTAGGAGACATTCCTTGGTTCGTGCTATCTATCACCAGTATAAATTCTACGCCGCTTATAAAATTTGAAGACAATAAGGTACCACCCAAGTTTATCGATCCAATGCCAGAAAAAGGCAGTGTGCCAAAATAAGTGTAAATGGTATCGTTTTCATATTGTCCAGATTGGTAGCTTGGCAGATTGATGTTTTGTGCCCATAAATTTGAAGAAAATAAAATAAGTAAGGAAATTGATGTAATTACTTTCATAGTGATATTTTTAGTTGATAATAGTATTTATTACTATTAGTACGTAGAACTTGAAAAATATGACAACTTCTAAATATTTATTTTCAATACAGTACTTGTATTTGTTCGTGGTAATTTCAAAATAAGGCTATTTAGATACTAGGTAGAGCTTTTCAAGAAGTTTGACCATAGCCAAAGTATCTAATTTGCAGTACTCAAGTAAATCTAGCTTAGCCTTATCATAGTCACCTTTGTAGGTTCCTTCTGCCATCTGAGAATAAACTAAACTAGCTGTACTTCCATTCTGAATAGTCAATCCGCTGTATGTGTGTTCAAAATCAGGAGCAACAGCTGGAAAAACGTATTTTAAAGAATGTGACCCCTTCATTTCAGGTGCGTAATACCATTTCGACTGAAACGGTACCATTAAGTCTTTCATTCGATTTATAATTGCTTGTAGCTCCATAGTAAGATCAGGAAAGAGGCTAATCAGTGCATTTAATTTTCCTCTTTCAAAGCCAATATTGTATACCAGAACATTACCATGTGTGCCAGCGTCCAAAATTAATTTTTCCGCAAATTTTCTTCTAGGATCGATATTGTTTCCTTCACCTATGAATTCTCTATGAATTGGTTCGCTTTCGATACTTTCTTGGATATGCATCGAATACTGGAAAACGATAGGCCCATAAGGGGACGCACCATCAAATTGAGGTACAGCATGAGACATGGTTTCAAAATCAATATGATATATAGGGTATATTAATTCGTCAAGAAATGCAGCAATGGCCTCTTTTTCAATATGAACGGTTTGATCAATTTCTGATTTCACTTGAAGTCTTTGATTATTACTCAATGGGTAGTCGGATGGAATTTGGTCTAAAGTTTTGTAACCACTATGGTATAAATCGAATCGCTTATTTACGCTTAAATTATTGATGTCGAAAACAGAATATACAGGAACATTTTTCCAGCAATGCCCTGTGAAATCACAAGAATAGGGCTGTTGACAATGTATGCCAATGTCATTTTGCGGAGCATTCGACGATTTTAAAAGGGTTTTAAATTTTTCAATTTTTTCTGGAATGGTGTCCATGAGTGGAATAATCTGGTCCCAAATGGATTCAGTTTTGAAAAGTTGAGTGATATCCAGTTTGCCTTCTCTTTTGTATTTTTTATTTAGATATACAATTGATACGTCTTCTAAAGACACGCCAGAATTACGGATTACATATGCTTGAAGAGCGGCGTCTTTAACATACGTATCTTTAACACCGGTAGAGCTCTTTACTTCAAATGCTTTATACCCTTCGGTTGACTTTACAAGTATGTCCATTGCAACCAATACACCATTAAACAAGAAGGCAGCTTCGTAAATAACAGGAGTTCCTTTAGCAATGGCTTGTTTTGTCGCTTTTATGGAGGGGCCAAAATCATAATACGAAGCTGGTGAAAAGTCTGCTCCTCCAGGGTACAGTTCTTGAGCAAGTTCGCCAACGTTGGTTCCTTGTTCGAATATGGCTTCCTGCTCACTACTCAGCGTATCTCTTAAGTTTTGGTGATGTTTATTCAAATACAGGCATTTTTCACATTTTAACCCACGCATGTAGGTAGATTTTGAAAGTTCGTGTCTCATTGTAACAATTTAATGAAATCTAATTACAATAAGTAGAACGTAAATAAATTACGTTGTTCAAAAATATATTGCGTGATATAAAAATAAATTAGCTTATATGCCAGAAAACAAAACACTTAAGCCTGCTGAATTATTCATGGATAATTATAGTTTTATTGGCGAAAATTATTTTATACATCTGTACAATACGATGCCATCCAAAAAGTCTGTTAGTAATGTCAATATCGAACAGATATGTGCTGAAATGAAACGAAATTGCAATGAATTTGATTTGCTTTGGGATTGGGAATATACTTATGCCAAAAGGGACATGAACAATTTGATGTGTTATTACCAATTGGAGGACCAAGTATTAATGCGAACAGAAAAATCGGCAGAAACTACGATGGCTGTTATCTATTTTGATTCATCCAAAAGAAAGGTAGTAGAAGACAAGTACTGGAATCTTTTATTGGCAGCGCAGCCAAAGAAAAGTGACAAGGCTGTTGTAAAAATGTTGGCAAAAACAGATTGGGGTTTAAGTTTCGAAAGATTTGAATTTAATCCGGTAGCAATAAAAAGAAATAACTACAATACTGACTTTTGGGATTTTGATGCGCATCTGTCTAATCACCTAATTAAAAACGATGGGGGATTGGTCTTGCTCCATGGCGACCCGGGTACAGGAAAGACCTCGTATTTATTACATCAATGTTCTAATTTACCAAGTAAAAACTTCATTTACATACCTCCTAATATGACTAATGCAATCAGTGATCCCAATTTAATTTGCTTAATGCGTGATGAACAAGATGCGGTATTGATTATTGAAGATGCTGAAGATATCTTAGCGACAAGAAATATGGGTAACTCTGCAGCTGTCAGCAATTTGCTGAATTTAACAGATGGCTTTTTGTCTAAATGTTTTGATTTGACTGTACTGTGCACTTTTAACTGTCGCTTGAACGAAATAGATAAGGCCTTGCTTAGAAAAGGAAGATTAAAGGGACGATATGAATTTGGTAGATTAAGTGGTGAGGTTCTTCAAGACAAGGCAAAAGAATTAGGCCTTGAAAATATATCAGGAGCTCCTATGACCTTAGCTGATTTGTATAACTTGCAATCAAATGGAATAAAAGAGAATTTTTTTAATGAAGCAGAATCCGATAGTAGAATTGGATTTGTTGCATAAAATGGAATACATGAATAAGTTGAGTTTATTTTTTGAAAGTGTTAAGACGGTTAGTTTGTGGAAGCGGATATTCAGCTGGTCTGCGGTGAGGAGCTTGTCTTACGATGCTACAGAGGAGTATGCAATTATTTTAAAAGAATTGCAAAATTATAAGGAGCGATTGGCGAATCTAGAAAAAACTACGGGAGCGGATGCTGAAAGAATTTCAGCATTAGAGGATAAATTGCAATCCGCTACAGTAGCATATACCAAGCTAAACTCGGATAGCACGGCGATAAAAGAGAAGTTTTCTGCTGCTACTTCTGAATTGCAGAAATGTAAAGAAGAGCTAGCGAAAATGAAAAATAGTGAATTAACAAAAACGGAAACATATCACAAGAATGTAGATCGATTGAACAATGCGTATGCTGAACTGAAGGAAGAGAAACAGCGCGTCAATGATACTCGTGTAGAAGAAAAAGAGTTGGAATTTGAAAATAAAAAGACAACCTGGCAACAGCATGAAACAAATATTGAGCAAGAGATGAAAAGACTCTGTGCAAAACACACCATTACCTACCTTGATTCTGTGCCTTTTAGAGGTAAACCGGACAATCCGATTGAAATTTGTGGTGAAATCATTGTTTTTGACGCGAAGTCACCGAGTAGTGATGATTTAGGAAACTTTCCAACTTACATTAAGAATCAAGCCGAACAGGCAAATAAGTATGCCAAACAAAGCAACGTCAAGAAAGAGATTTATTTAGTAGTTCCCTCAAATACGGTTGATGTAATTGATACATTTCACTATAACATGGGAGGGTATGATGTTTATGTTATAACAAAAGATGCCCTTGAACCGGTGTTGTTATCTTTAAGGAAGATCGAAGAGTATGAATTTGCAGATAAGCTTAGCCCAGAAGATCGTACGGCATTGTGTAGAATTATTGGAAAGTTTGCTCATACAACGAAGCGTAGAGTTCAAATTGACCAGTATATGGCTAATCACATGTTGGAATTATTAAGACTTGCTGAAAGTGAATTGCCAGAAGATTTTGTACAATCAATGAAAGAATTCGAGAAGGCAGAAAAGTTGAATCCTTCTACGGAACGAAGAAAAAAAGAAATTGACATTGAAAAGCTCTCGAACGAGCATAACAAGCTCAATGCACAAGCCCTAATAAGAGAATTAGTAGTTCCGAAATCTTTAGATGACATAGATTGAAGGTGAGCTCATGTGCATTATTTTATTCTGTAAGTATTCAGAAGTAAGTAGAACGTAATTAGATTACGTCGTCGCTTAATAGATTGAAGAAACAATTAAATTAATGCCTATGAAAGCGATGCAGAAAACATTGAACTGGGAAGCCGTTCGAGCACCAATCAATATCAATAAAAAAAAATTAGCTAATCGTAGCGCCATAATAAGAAGCGATTCTGGTGAGCTACTGGGCTTAAGGAGTAATCAATACCGTTTATTTACCAATAAAGATTTTAAAGAATTGGTGAATAGAGTTGTTCTTAAAACGGGGTACAATCTTGTCGGCTATCAGGAATTTAGAAAAGGTAAAAGAGTCATCGCGTATTTAAAATTAAGTGATGCGTGTCTTCCAAATGGGGCTAGCCCCCTTAAAATTTGTGGAAACGAAACTGCAGATTACATGTTGATTGGTAACTCACATGATGGTTCTAGTGCGTTGTTTATTTCTTTCACCAATGTTTTATTACGATGTGAAAATCAATTTACTACGCCACTTCGCTTGTTAAACATGCGTCACCTGGCAAATATTAGTTTCGATGATTATCTTTTGGACAAGGTTATAAGGAATTACCATAACGAAAGAGATCAATTATATGGTATGATGGTCCAATGGACCGAAATATCATTGACTAAAAGTTCGGTAGATCGATTAATAATTGATTTGGTGCCAGCAAAACATGCATCAAGTGATTGCCCTGAGGTAGACCGAAAACGAAGAGGGTTACGTTCTTCTATAAATCGGGAAATTACAGAACTGGGTTTTAATTATTGGGGTTTGTTTAATGGGGTTACTCATTATACTACCGGAAGAACGGCCAGCAGTTTATTTGGTAATCCCTACAGTGAGGGTAACAAACTGAATAAAAAAGCGATGAATTTCATTAAAAATGAAATTGATTCTTTATGAAAAACCCTATTGAAGAAATGCTTGAGGATGATCGATTTGATGAGCATTTTCATCCAGATTTCCATGTTCGATACACGATTTTTTTATTACAACGCGAACATTGGAATTACATGGAGATATTTTTGAGATTAATTCAACAGGCACAAATGAATAGTGTGACAAAGAAACGAATTAACCAGTGGTTAACTTTGATGTCCACAGAGCATTATGACTTTATGATGGGACATCCAGAATCATTTTTGAAGATTTATGATGATTTTAGTAATGATGTTTAGATGAGCGGTTTAGAATTGGTATTCTTTGAATTCAAATCTGCTTTTTTATCTGAATTCTGTCATGTTCAAGTATGTTACTTTTAAATTGATTATCTTCTTGTAGTAATAATTGAAAGCGATTAGATATGGCTTTGCATAGTAATGTGTTTTTGAATACCAATGAAATTTTCACAATATCTTTAATTTGTATCGGGGGTTGTCTATTACTCTTAGGGATTCATAAAACGGGACAGTTGCGAAAAGTAATACCCGAAAGCAAGTATGCCAAGATTTGGTCTTGGTTAAGGTATTTCATGCTCTTTTTCTTCTTTGGATATACTGCTGCACTAATTGGCATAGTAAAGGGATACACCGAAATTATTTTGGTACTTACTGGTGTGATTTTCTTGTTAGGTGCAGCATTTGTTCTCATTGTAGCGATTATTGGAATAGTAACTATCAAGGATCTGAAAAGTATTTTGTTGAGCAAGGAAGAGAAGGAGGTCATGCTCAAGGAAATTCATCATCGAGTTAAAAATAATCTTCAAATTGTGTCCAGTTTACTCAGTCTTCAAAAAGCTCAAATTGAATCTGAGCAGACTAGAGCTATTTTTGACGAGTGTCAAGATCGGATATATTCCATGGCTCTAATGCACGAACAGCTTTATGGGTCAAATGACCTGGCTAAGATTGACCTTAAAGAATATGTGCAACAGCTAAGCGAACACTTAATTAAAAGTTATGGTAGAAGTAGTGGGGTAAAGGTGACTGTTAATTCACAAGTTTATAGAGTTCATTTAGATACTTTAATCCCTCTAGGTCTAATTTTAAATGAGTTGCTTTCTAACGCAATGAAGTATGCTTTTGAAGATAAGGACGGGGGTGTGAATGTTGATTTAATTTATGAAAACGATAAATGTAAATTGATTTTTTCTGATAATGGAATTGGATATTCTAATGAGCGTTTTGAGAATGATGAAAACACACTTGGTCTTCAGCTTGTAAAAATACTTGCAGAGCAAATGGATGGTGACATAAAAAAAATAGAAAGTCCAGGAACGAAATATGAATTGGTTTTTCCTTTAAAAGTTTAAACAATAAACAATTAAGAAAATTCAAAGTATTAGTTAATACTTAGCACCATTGATGTCCAAATTCGTACCATTGATGTATTCTGTATCCATTAAGAAACGAACAGCATTATAAATGTTTTCTGGTTGTCCAAATTCGCCAGAAGGAATTTGTCCTTTTATAACTTCTTGGAATTTCTCAGGAACCTCATGTATCATGCCAATATTGAAGTAGCCAAGGTTCAGGCAATTTGCTGTAATGCCTTTATTAGCATTTTCAACAGCAATACTCTTGGTCAAACCCCATAATCCCGCTTTAGAAGCTGCATATGCACTCGTTCCAGGGATGCCTACTTGAGCCACAATTGATGCAAGATTAATTATTCTGCCAAAATTTTGTTCTCGCATAATAGGAAGGATCGCTCTAATACAATTATAAGTTCCAATTAGGTTAGTTTGAATTACACTGGACCACTCTTCCGAGTTTGATTTATGAGCAAAGGCATTATAATTATTTCCGGCACAATTTATTAAGGTAACATTTTCTAGTTTATCCCCAATATCATTAATCCAGTTAGCAATATTGGCCGTATTGCAAATGTCTACTTTAGTGTATAAACCACTATTTTCATGTTCAGGTTTTGTAGAGTGGAAGGTGCCTGCAACCTCTTCTCCAGAATCGATGAACTTATCAAACAAAAACTTACCAATACCTCGCGATGCCCCAGTAATTAATATCATTGCATACTTTTTTAATCTTAAGGCACAAATCTGCACATTAATTTGAACTTAATCAACAAATAAATAAAAGCTTGCTGTTTTGTGAAGGTTATGACCATTTTATTATTGCCGCGCCATAGGTCCATCCAGAACCTACTGCTGCAAATAGAATTATATGACCTGGCTTCAAAATGCTTTTTTTATTGAGTTCATCCATTAAAATAGGAATTGTGCCCCCTGATGTGTTGGCATATTTGTCCATGTTTGTCATCACTTTTTCAAAAGGTAGCCCAATAATTTCAGCAGTTTTTTTCAAGATATTAACGCTTGGTTGATGGGGTATCATAAAATCAACGTCGTTAACGGTTAGCCCAGTATCAGCTAATACCTGATTTATGGCTTTCGGTAATACCTTGATTGCAGTATTGAAAACTTCTTTACCATTCATTTTAAAATAATGTAATCCATTTTCTAAAGTAGTCGAATCGCATGGCATTGCAGAGCCACCTGCAGGAACTGTAAAGTTCTCTTTTCCTCGTCCATCCGAGTACAATCGGTACGCGAGAAAGCCTTCATTTGGGTTAGCTTGCGAAACTATGGCCGCTCCTGCGCCATCACCAAAAAATACAGCGTCACGTCTATTCCAATCTGTTATTTTTGAAAATGTATCTGCTCCGATTACTAAAATATTTTGATAAACGTCGCTAGCAATGTATTGAGAAGCAACAGACATAGCATACAGAAAGCCACTACAGACAGCAGCGATGTCAAAAGCAACAGCATTATATGCTTTTAATTTATCTTGAACGAAGCATGCAGTTGAAGGAGCTAAACGATCAGGAGTAGATGTGGCAACAATGATTAAATCAATGTCGTTAATATGGAGGTTAGCATTTTCTATGGCCCGAAGTCCTGCTTGCCAAGCAAGATCGCTTGTAGCTTGATCTTTATCGGCGATTCGGCGTTCTTTTATCCCTAAAGAATTATAAATCCATTTAGCGTTGGTGTTTATAGTTGTTTCTAGATATTCGTTTGTATAAACTTGATCTGGCACATAGGATCCGGTTCCTATAATCTTTGCCCTTCTTACAATTTGTTGCATTTAATTAAAATAAATAAATTTTGAATTAGGAGAATTGAATTTGCTATTAGCGACCAAAAGTAAATTATATTAAGGTTCACTCTAAATAATATAGCTTAAAGCTATCTGATATTAATCACTACCCACTGTTTCTGCTAACTTGTTTCTTATTAATTTTAATGGGTAAAGATTTTTTGCAGTTAATTCATTTTCATTATTGTAAATAGTAATCCCTATTGAAGCTAGCTTTATCAATAAATTGCAAAATTCACCAGCATCTACAATCCAAGTTTTAGCAGCTCCAATTTCCCCATATTTAATAACGTCAGTATGCTCACAAATTTCAGTGAGATATTTTAGAATAAATGGATTCTTTTCTATCCTGGTTTTAGCAATTTCGGGATCAAGGGGATTGACAACAACATCAATTAATTGACCCGTTTTTGTTTTGCATTTTACATTGTAGTTCTCCGAAACATTAACTTTTATGGGAAATTCTTCACCCATAATATCTTCGACATAATGATAGATTGTGTGCCAGGCTAATGAAATGCCGATACCAATTATTTTACCATTTTGTTCAATTATTTTACTCCATGGAGAATTTGCACCATAGGTTTTATTACCAATATGATGTTCTTTAGTAATATTCGCAGCGTCTTTGCCAATAGCAGACATGGAATGAGTAGGATGGATGCTTCTCTGAATTCCTTTGTAATTGAGAAAAGACGACGGCACTGCGCCAACTGTACTGCTTGATGAATTAGGATCGAATATATAATTGGGGTCAGTGCATGTTTTAAGCATGGTTCCAAGTAGAGGATAAGTTGGTATAACGAGTGTCCCTGCAGGCAATAGAGTTTTAATAAATGCGTCGAGTAAATCGTTTGGTCCACGAGTTAAATAACCGACACTTTTTAAAGAAGAATGAAGTAAAATACAGTCCCCTTGTTTTACACCTAGTAGCCTTAACCCAGCTTCAATTTCTTCGATGGTAGTTGGAGCGGTGTTTTTTATTAATAATTTGTTTCGTCTCTTCTTTTTCAATCGACTGAGTCTTTTTTTTAAGAAATTGGGCACAAACCTTTTTAATAGAGACTTCATTGAATGAGATAATTACGTGTTATGAAATAAAATATTTTGAAATTGGTCTAAGTTTTCAATTTTTATAGTGGATTTCTTTGAGTCAGTGCACCAAAAATTTTTTGTTTTTATCAATTCGGTATGCAATTTTTAACCACTCTTTAGTCATCTTAACTTCTGAGGATGTGAGTAAAATACCATTTTTCGGGTCATTCAAAAAGGTGTTCCAAGCATAAAAGTCTTCCGCAATGCTATTAAATTCTTTGTGTCCCATTTTTCGCTTTGGTAATATTCGAATTCTATTGTAGTTTTTTCTAACATTCTTAAGCATACGCCTTCGTTCGGCATTATTTGCCAGCCCACTAGCGATAGAATCCCCAAGAAGGACAACACTAAACTCATTAACAGACTGTATCATACTTTGGCCGTCTCTTTTCTTTTTAAAATAGGGGATTTGGATACGTCTATATAGAAGCTCATAATCGTTAATTTTTTTACACTCATTTATTATTTCTTGGGCCCATTCGTCGTTATTCAATTGATTAGCAGTTTTCATGGATTCAATAATAATCTGCTTGTGTTTAAACTGTATGGTTGACATTAGTTTTTGATTAGTACTATTTGCGGCTGCTTTTAGAAGTAAAAACTTATCGTAGGCTAATGATCTGGTACTTTGAGTACATTGAAGAATAAGATTGTTAACCTTAATAGTGT
>JABJPZ010000086.1 GCA_018663635.1 Crocinitomicaceae bacterium | reverse complement strand
CCAAATTCATCAGTATGGGTAAGGGTGTAGGTATTAGTAATAAATGCACCGGGACTAACACCTGATGCATCTGAAAGAAATGAAATGCTATTTCCCGTACCCATTAAATTACCATATTGATCTGTCCAGATACTTGTTGTTACTCCATTTCCGCCAGAAGTCAAACCGTTTAATTCAACTTCAGCATACTCATTAGTATATCCCCAATAGACCGTTTGGCAGGCACCTGCATCAGCACTTTGGCTCGGGTCACAGGCTATTGCTCCACACGGAAAAGTGTTTGATGGGCTATTTAATGCCATCAAAACAGCAGCAGCAGCATCTAGCCTTCCTGCACCAATTAAGCCGGCATAAGCTGGGTTTATTGCGTCAATATTTACTGAGGAAAGTTTTAGAAATGTCTCAATTTCTAAATTAGACAGACATGGATTAACGGATAGCATTAGCCCTACTGTTCCTGTCACGAAAGGTGCGGCATACGACGTTCCACTGCCTTGAAGGTACCAGCCTGGAGCGGCAGTTATTGGTACATCATAGCCAGGGGCACTTAAATCAACAGCGTTGTTATGTTGGTGGGTACTCGTAGGGACTCCAATTATTTTTTCATGGTTGTCATTAGCTCCGATACTTGTTACTGAAAATACATTGTCATAAGCAGCAGGATAAACTAAATTGGTTGGACCACCGCAGGTGGAGCCATTTCCCGCTGAGGCAACAATAAAAGTTCCATTATCATTCACCTCGTTTATTACATCTTGACAATATTGATTGTATGAGCAACCAGAAGTCCAACTCAGGTTAATTACTTTTGCTCCAGCATTAGAGGCATCTAACATTTCGTTGTAGTTCATTCTATAAAAGTTTACAGATAAATCCCAGCCTATAGAGCTCATGCCTAAGGAATTGTTAGTATTTCCAGCAACTAATGCCGTAACGGCCGTACCGTGTCCTTGAGATGCAGTATTTGAAGCATCGTAATAATTTAATGCACCTATTAATTCTTCATGATTTGGCCAAAGGTTTTGATCAGAAACAGCAATGTTAATACTAGGATCTCCGTGTGTATAATTCCAGGCTCCCTCTGCATTTATTAAGTCTAAAGACCACATAGGGTCAAAAATCATGGTGTAATCGTCTGGTAATATTAAAGGTTCATAGGTAGGTGCATACTCAAGACCTCTTATTGCGCTAATCTTAATAAGAGCTGAGTAAAGGTCGGCCGAATTGCAATTACAACTGAATTCAAATACCTTGAGCAAAGATGATTTTTTCGAGCTAGGTAATATTTGCTCAATGGAGATGTCGAATTGGTTAGAAACTTCTATGAAGTCTTTAGACGTTTTTAACTCTTCTATATTATCAACGCTTCCCCAGACATTAGAGGTTTGTGCAATACCTTGATTTAAACAAAATATTATAAATAATAGTATACTTAGCTGTTGTAGTGATGTGATTTTCATGGCGTTTAATTTGGGTTAAAGTTGAGGGGATTACTTGTGTGAACTACTATTTTAAATAGGAAAGTGACAAACGGTTTTAAAATAGTGACGAAATGAAAGAGTTAAATTAATAGTTAGGGACAGATGGGTAAAAGTTAGGGATAGAAATTTTTACGCAGTTTTTATAAACCACTTCACAATGAGATTTTGTCATCAAATTTCAAGACTAAGACCTTAATAAAGATGTTGTTTCTGAAATTATATGAATGATGTAATGGGAAGTACATTGACTTTAATGGCATTTCATTTCAATTCAGCCAAATTTTTGGATTAGGAAATATGTGCCATTAGACGATAATTGAATTTTTATTAGGCACGTCTAAAACTTTTTTAATAATAGTGGTTTACCTTTTTGTACTTTACATATTAAGTGATAAAGCGCTTAATGAAAGATTAAGAAATCATACATCTTATTGAATCGCGAAAAGAAGGCAGAGCTCTTTCTAAGCTCTATAGATACCAACCGCAGGTTACCGCTATGATCAAGTCGAGAGGTGGTTCTAAAGACGATGAAACTGTGGAAATTGAATTGGATGGTAAAAAGGCGAAGGTTGAACTACAGCGCCATTGGTATCGAAGTTACAAATGATGATGAGTTTGATCGGGTGAATGTTTACTTGCTTCCGAAACAGTTTAATTCTTACCAGAGAATTAACATACGAAAAACAATTTTTACACAGAGACGTTAAATGGATATATTCAATACGATTTATCTTGTGGTTGGCTTTAAGGGAGATAAGATCAGTTTAAAATTGGAAAACAACATTTCAGAAGGTTGAGAAAAGACAGAGAGAAAAGCAGATTACGTAATGGAATTAGAGTCATCAAGTATGGAAAGGCTTAGTGCGATTATGTCTGAAGCGGGAAAAGGAAATATTCGAGAAAAAGCGACATCAACGATTAAAAATCAAATAGAGATGCACTTTCATCAAGAAAAAATGGGGCGATACAATGACAAGCAGAAATTCAGAAATGAGTTGGCTGAGACTTTGTTTCCTTGTTATAGGTTTCACAATTTTACTACTAGTAAAGTTGAAATTGAACCCATACCATAAAAACAAAATACTTTTTATCAGAGCCCAACTTTTTAATTGTTTTTAGCGACCTTTGGCTCTCAAAATTAGTGATATGAGTATTACCACACTTGGCGAATTTATTCTTGAAGAGCAGAAAGATTTTCCTGATTCTTCAGGAGAATTAAGCAGTATATTAAGCTCAATTCGATTGGCCGGAAAAATAGTAAGTAATCAAATTAACAAAGCGGGACTTGCTCAGCACATTATGGGTGCTGCAGGCTCCGAAAATATTCAAGGTGAAGCACAACAGAAATTAGACGTTTATGCCGATAATCAATTCATAAAGGCGTTGAAAGTTCGCGGTATTGTTTGTGGAATTGCATCAGAGGAAAACGATGATTTTATTGCTTTTAATGAAAACAATGATGCGAAGTACGTGGTAATGATTGACCCATTAGATGGTTCATCCAACATCGACGTAAACGTTTCAGTAGGCACCATTTTTTCAGTTTGTAAAAGAGTAAGCCCTGTTGGAAGCCCTGTAGAGCTCAGGGATTTCTTACAGCCTGGAATACAACAAGTAGCGGCAGGGTACATTATTTTTGGGTCATCAACCATGTTAGTATATACAACCGGTAAAGGGGTTAATGGTTTTACGTTAGATCCAGGAATAGGGGTTTTCTTTTTGTCTCATCCTGCAATGAAAACGCCAAAAAATGGTAAAATATATTCGATAAATGAAGGGAATATTAAGCATTGTGCGGATGGTGTCAGTGAATATGTTCGATATTGCCAAAGTGACCAAAATGATTTAGGGAAACCATACACAGGTCGTTATATTGGCTCACTAGTCGCTGATTTTCATCGAAATTTATTAAAGGGTGGGATTTATATTTATCCTTCAACCAAAGAAGCGCCCACTGGAAAACTACGCTTGCTATACGAATGTAGTCCCCTTGCATTTTTAATTGAGCAAGCCGGAGGCAAAGCATCTAATGGTCAGGATCGAATTATGGAAATTCAACCAACAAAATTACATCAAAGAGTTCCGTTTTTTATCGGTTCTGTAAACATGGTTGATAAAGTAGAAGGCTTTTTGGATACATAATACAT
>JABJPZ010000085.1 GCA_018663635.1 Crocinitomicaceae bacterium | reverse complement strand
TTTCAGGTAAAAACTGCATTCCAATTTTACTTCCTGTTTTTATTGAATAGGTAAAATTTACTTAATAATAGTATTTTGTCGGCTGACCTGAATCTCCGGCTAACTGTGTTTTAAATTTATTGGACACGGGATTCAATTACTAACCTTATTGTAGCTTGCAGAGTTTGTAGCTTGCAGAGTGTTTTAACTCAATCCCTTTAGCTACTGAAAAAAGCCCTATTTTATGTATAAACCTGACTGCTCAATCAGGCTCGTTAGATGTAAGCTATGGAGTCTGATTTGACGCGTGCAATCAGCTTCTGTTGCGTATTCTATTAAAGTGATGTCGAGAAGGGTTTTCACTAACACATATTTCTCTGGTCTTTTGATAGCTTCTTCAAAGCATATATATTTTACTAAAAACAGAATGCATATATCTGCAGTTTGTATCTAAAAAATAAAGAATCTTAATTTCTCTATCTATTTTATAGCTCGGATAGTTGTACCTTCACACTCGAAAATTGTAAAATGAAATTTGAAGAGTTTGAGTTTGAAGCGGGGTTGATGGAATCCTTAAATTATATGGGGTTTGTAGATGCAACGCCTATTCAGGAAAGTGCTATACCAATCGTTATGCGTGGTGAAGACTTAATTGGATGCGCCCAAACTGGCACTGGGAAAACAGGTGCCTTTCTACTGCCCGTTATCAATGCAATAATGAAAAATCCATCAACTGGAACAAGGGTTCTTGTTGTTGTTCCAACCAGGGAATTAGCCATTCAGATAGATCAACAAATGGACGGTTTCTCTTATACCACAAATGTTTCCTCAATGGCACTTTATGGTGGTACTGGTGGTGATGAATGGGTGCAAACTAAAAAAAATCTTGAGCTTGGTGTTGATGTATTAATCGCTACTCCGGGTAAATTACTTTCTCATCTCCAAATGGGGCATGCAGATTTATCAGGATTAAGTCATTTAGTTTTGGATGAAGCTGATCGGATGCTTGATATTGGATTTCATGATGATATTCTAAGAATTATTTCATTCCTTCCAAAAAAGAGACAAAATTTAATGTTTAGTGCTACAATGCCTACTAAAATCAGGTCTTTTGCCAAAAGAATCCTAAACAATCCTCAGGAAATAACAATGGCCGTTTCTAAGCCAGCTGAAGGGGTTTTACAAGCTGCTTATTATGTTGAAGATGAGTTTAAAGTTGAGCTTGTAAATGCACTCATTACAGAAAAGCAAAGTTACGAGAGCATTATTATTTTTGCATCTACAAAAAAGGACGTGAAGAAGATTGTCTCTAGTTTTAAAAAAAACAAATTATCAGCGCGAGGAATTTCATCAGATCTAGAACAGTCTGAAAGAGAAGAAGTATTAAGAAATTTTAAGGCTAAGAAATTTAGAATTATCGTGGCTACGGATGTTATTAGTAGAGGAATAGATATCAAAGGAATCAATTTGGTTATTAACTATAATGTGCCGAAAGCACCAGAGGACTATGTACATCGAATCGGGAGAACAGCTCGAGCCAACACCACTGGTGTTGCATTGACGTTAGTGAACTCAAAGGAAAAAGGTGGATTAAAAAGGATTGAAAAGCTAATAGAGAATTCCATTTACACCATGCCATATCCGAATTAGAAATGATTAATATAGGCCACAATAATACTTTAAGAGTAGATCGAATACTCGATCAAGGTGCCTACCTGGAGGATCAGGAGGGAAATAGTGTTCTACTTCCAAAGCGGTATGTTACCACAAATCTTAAGATTGACGATGAGATTACTGTTTTTATTTATAACGACTCTGAAGATCGTCCCGTGGCAACAACAGAAGAGCCCTTGTTAGCACTTCATGATTTTGCTATGTTGAAAGCGGTTGGTAATACCAAATACGGGACTTTCATGGATTGGGGGCTTTCAAAAGACTTATTGGTTCCCTTCAGAGAGCAAAATAAGGAAATGAGGGAGGGGTATTATTACCTAATCTATCTATATCTTGATGAAGAAACTAATAGACTCGTTGGCTCAAATAAAATCACGAAATACCTAAAAAGTATCAAGCCAGATTTAAAATATGGTGAAGAAGTAGACCTTATCGTTTGGAATAAAACGGATTTGGGAGTTAAAGTAATTGTTAATGGCACTCATCAAGGGCTTTTATACAATAACGAGATATTTAACGAGATAAAGATGGGCGATCGAATTAAAGGGTTTGTTAAGCTAATTCGTGAAGACAACAAGCTAGACATAAGCTTGCAGAAACAAGGTTATTCTAATATAGAGCCAAACGCAAAAAAAATATTGGAAAAGCTAGAATCAAATAATGGTTTCGTTGCATTGAATGACAAAAGTGATCCAAAATTGATTGTGGCAGCTCTAGGAATGAGTAAAAGCACTTTTAAGAAATCCATTGGGGCCCTTTATAAGCTGAGAAAAATCAGTATCGATAAAGATGGGATACGTCTTTTGAAGTAACACACTCAGTAATCTATTAACATTTTAATTGGAACTAAAAGAATCTATATGTTATGCGCTAAACCGATTCGCAGAAGTTGCGGGTTTGCAAGAGTTTAAATGGTCTCATGTTTGGTTTTTATTTAGTACAATAGCTGTTGTTTTTATAGTAGAGCTTATTGCTGTTAAATGGCAGAAGTCAGCCCTGCGAAAAATTATTCAATTTGACAAAAGCGCAAGAAACGACCTGTTTTATTGGCTAACAGAAATAGGCAATATATTTAACCTGATTGCTTTTGTGCTTACGTTTGGAATAGCCTATTTTTTAGTTGGGATTATTCAAAATGCTGTCCATTTTGAATTAGGACTTTTTATTACTATTCCAATTCTTCAGTTTATAGTTATTTATTTAATAAGTGATTTAAACGCGTACTTCAATCATTGGGTTTTTCATCGCATCAGGCCATTGTGGAAATTGCACGAATTTCATCATTCCGCTACATCTTTTACAATATTAACCAGATACAGGGGACATTTTGTTGAAATGTCTCTGAAACGCTTTATAGACGTTTTACCCTTTGTAATTGTGGGAGCACCAATTCAAACTTATTTTGGGGTTAAAATCTTGAAAGAGATTCATGGTTTAATGGTACATTCCAACATTACGTCTGGTTGGGGCTTTGTAGGAAGATATTTAATTGTTTCTCCTGCTGCTCATCGAATTCACCACTCTATTAACCCCAAACATTATGGCAAGAATTTTGGAAATACATTTATAATTTGGGACAGAATTTTTGGCACTTATCTTGAATCCGAGACTTCTATAGAAATTGGAGTTCCAAACAATCCTTACAACAAAAAAGATGTTGTTACTGATGTGTTTATTGGTATAAAGCGATTCTTTCGAGGAATATTTTTTGCTGACAAATAACTACTTTATTACCTGAAATTTGGTAGTGGTAATTGCTTTATCTGCATAAATCGTAAGAGAATAAATAGATGGTGCGATGTGGGTTAAAGAGAGTTCGGTCTTAAGGTCAGAAACTGTCTTTCTTATTATGATACGGCCATTAATATCAGATACTACGATTTGATCCATTTTCATAGAAGCTTCTATGACTAACAACTCTGTAGCTGGATTCGGATACATTTTATATTGGAATCCATTTTCGGCAACTGCTGAAACCGTAAAAAAAAGACTATCAGAAAATGAGGAACATCCATTTGAATCAATGTGTTCCACAAAAATCCATTGGTTATTTGGGGCACTAAAAATAGTGTCATTTTCTCCATTAACTGCTAAACCGTCCACGTGCCATTGAATTGAATCGGCTTGCTCAGTACTTAGTATTCCCCCACCCCAATTTGTAATTAGTGGTGTTGTAGGCCAGGCATGTTCCGTAATATTGTACCAAACTGAATCACTTTTACACCCGTGGACATCTTGCACCAAGACATATCCAGAATACGAACTGTCGATAATAAAGGAGGCTGATGACGACACGCCATTCCAGTCATAAATAATGTAGCTGTTATCCGTGGTCAAAGTAGTGGACTGACCAGCGCAAAAAGCAGTGTCACCCAAAAGAACCGGTAGCACATTCGTTTCATTTAACAATGCAAATGCATCAGGCTTGCCATATCCCCACTGATTATTGGGAGTCGTTCCTGTAAATCCGTCTTCGAAGGAGGTATTTTGCAAAAGTGTTAGGAAATCCTGCTGTGTAATTGAAGGACATTTTTCCAGCAATAAAGCACCAATACCTGCAACACATGGCGCGGAAAAAGATGTGCCTGATCTTTTCAAATGGAAACCTGTTTGCGATAATTTATAAGCCTGAGCGCCTCCTTGAACAATGATGCTTTTAGCAACAGGCAATGAGCCAAGCAGCCATCTGCCAGTAGCAGTTACATCCGGTTTAATCAAATTTAACCGATTAGGTCCGCGACTCGAGTGGGAAGCAATGCTATCTGTTAATTCATCACAAGCTTGCCAATCCCCCAAGAAATCAGTGTATCCTGAAGCTTGAATATAATCTCCTACTGTAACTACATTTTCATGACATTGAAAACCACTTACTACTGATTGTGCAGAATCAGGAAGTACGTAATTGCTCATTTCAGGCCATGTGCCTGCTGCAGGAAGGCCTGTGTTAATCATATTTGAATACCAAATGACGTCAGAACCAACAGCCACACCAAAAACTTCTAAGGACCAGAGGTCAAAACTTCCCTCTCCAGAAGAAATTAAGCTATAATTAAAATTAGTGGAGTCTATGCTGGGTAACAAAACTTGAAGGTTGTATTGACCTCCCCTTAATTCAGTATATATCGAGACGTCTGCTAATTTATTTCCTCCAGACATTATTGAGTCCATCACCGTTGTGCCGACCAAACCATCAGCTACAATATTTCTAAAATTAAGATGTCCACCGTGCGCAAAAGAAACATTGTGGTCTGCGCCAATAGAAAAATTCAAATTCGACATATTACTGGTGTCTGCCCAGATGTCTAAGAATACTGTTGGCGAAGCCGTAGATGCAAAATTGGGCTGGAACCACGTGAAATTGGTATCTGTACCAGCAACTGAATGCCTCAGGTGATAAGGTCCAAATGCGCCTGAATTACCCGCAGCAGCAACAAACAACCGCCCTGATTTTTCATTTAACAAACTATCCAAGAATAAAGCAGTCGCATCAAATCCATCATGAGAGCCTAAATAATCACCATAACTGGCGTTGATAACACAAGGTTTATTATAGGTCTCGGATAAATCATAAATGTATTTGAAAGCGTCCACACTTGCCGTTAAATTGGCTCCAGAAAAATCTAATGCAACAGCAATGATATCTGATTCAGGTGCAATTCCTATGTATTTATTACTGTGCGTACCATTTCCTGACATAATACCTGCTACTCCTGACCCATGACCATTCGCATCATAATGAACACAAGTGCCCGCATTGATGTGTGAGCTATCAAAAGCTTGTCCATAGCCATAAACGGGAGTTAATGATGCGTCATAAGGTAGATTCTGATCCCAAATATTTAATATGCGAGTACTGGAATCCGTATTCCTAAAATCCATGTGTTCTAAAGCAATTCCTGTATCAATTAAACCGGCGATAACGTCTTTTCCTTTGTAGGATTTTGGTAAGGGGAATTGGCCTGAGTGAGCAGCAAGAGCTCTGTTTTTGATTAATATAGAATCTCCCAAAAGCTTTTTATGTCCCCATTCAAATTCAAATCCTTCAATAAAAGGTTGCTGTGCTAAAAATTTAATTTCAGAGATACTGATTTCTGCTAAGATTAAGTTTTTTAATTGACCCTTAATTTTTCTGTTAAATGGGTTTAAATAGTCTTGAATTAGCTCAACGTCGCCCCTAATGAAAATGGTGACAGTTTGCTCGTCGTCCATCTGATTCACTAAAAGTTTAGTTTGCACGTTTAGGTGCTCAATTTTCGCTTTCTGCGAAATCCCTAAAAAGGGTGATATTACAAGGAGTAAAAGTAGCAATCGCATAATCAAATATAAAGTTATTACTAATACAATAAACTCATTAAAGCCTGTCGTTTAGTATCATAAAAAGGATTCGAATAGCCTTCTCACCAAGGATGACTCGTCTTTAAATTAAAGCTATTCGGAAGAGACTGTAGTTTCAGTGTCCCAGGTCGTTTCTGAAATGGGTCGATCATCTTTAAAGTATTGCTCAGCAAACTTTGTTTTCACCATTATGTATTTGTATCCCTTATTACCTTGTACCACAATTCTGACGACGGTCACTTTCGTCACATTCCCACGCGCATCTGTGCTTTGGTAAACATTTTCCGTTACTCCTTGATCATAATCAAGGGCTAATTGATTCTTAAATGAGTTAGCATTTTCTTTTACGTCAATACTTGCATTGTCTTCGTATTTATTTCTGCGTAAATTATATTGGTCTTCCAAAACCTGGTTCTTCTCAGCCTGAGCATTAAACATTTTATCTTGCACATTTGTTAATTCATCCACACCTTTTTGTCGTGGCACGTCAGCGCCAGCTAATTGGTTGTTCATTTTGGTTGTAAATTCATCTTGATTTTGTTGTTGCTGGTAATTTTTTTCAGTTGCATTCTTTTGTTTATCAGTATGCTGATTTTCTAATTGATCTCGAGTGGATTCATTTGCTTCAACATTCCGCTGCCTCTGTTTATCAGAACCAACATTGAATTCTTGCGTTTGTTCTAAATATTTTTCTTGTTCTTTATGTACTTCGTAAGTCTTGTCTTGCGCGCTGAGTTCTTCTTCATTACCGGAGCCTTCTAGCAAGTCTATTGTCTTTATGTACTCCGCCACTTTCTTTTGGCGCTGCAAATCCAATTCGTCAACGTTATCTGCAGCGTTGGTTTTATAATTTTCGATATAATTGTGTTTTGAGTAAGTTTTGTTGTCTCCATCCGCTGATATATTCTTATTCCATTTTGATAGGTCATCTTTATAGCTTTCATAGGCGTCTACATATTTTAAACGGGGCTGTTCTCTAGATTCAGAAATATCTTGTAATTTTTTTAGGTCATTTTCAATGGATTGGTGAGTTTGATACGTGCGGGCTTCATTATTTTCCGCTTGCTTAGCATTAAGCTCTCGATCTAAATCCTTGTATTCCTCCATTCTTTTAGCAAATTCTAATCTTCTTTGATCATCCTCATCAGCCTCTTTAGATGACTGCTCAGTGAAGCTATTAAAAAATTCATGCTGACGGTAGTCTGTTTCGTTATCGGTTTCCTGAAGCGCCCTATTCCATTCATCAATCGAAATTTTGTTGTTTAATTGATTATTAGCGGTTTCTTCTCTTCTTTCTATATTTATTTCATTGTCTTGAACAGTTCGCAACTTCAAATCTTGATTGTCAGAATACGCTATTTCAGATCTAGCCAGTGCAACACTTAGTTTAGGGTCTTTCCAATTTATTAATTGATCCTTATACTGCTCATAAGCTTCAGCATTTAGGTCTTTACTACTTATCGCACTTTGTTTTTCTCTATCCGTCCTTTCAATATATTCACGGGCCTTTGAGTAAGAAGTATAGGTGCGGTCCGTAAAAACTTTCTCTTTCGCAACATTTTGATTTTCTCTAATGCTTCTTGCATTTTCAACTTCATCAATGATACGCTTTCTAGACTCATCATTTTTGAGGTCAGCATTAGCCAGTCCTAAGTTGTAATCATCATACTTTTGAAAGCTATCATCAGATTTGCTTTTCGCATTCGATTCAAGCCGTTGGTTAAAATCAAATTCAGAAACAACAGTGTTTTCAAGTGCTTTATCCCTCCAATTGTCATCGACAAGTTGATTGTCTAATAGATCTTTTATTGCCAAGTCTGGAGATTTCTGACCCGTTACATCCTTTCCAAACTGTGAATCTGGATCTCTATCAACTTTATTTTTAGGTGCTTTTTTCTGCTCTACGAGCTCACCCTTGCTCGCTAGAAACTTTTTAATCTTAGCTATTTGACTTTTTGGATAGTCCTCTGTGGGTTTAATTTTTAAAGCACTCTGATAAGATCGCAATGCAATTTTAAATTGCTCATCCTTAAATTCAGTGTCAGATTTAGCAATTAGGCTATTGTATTTGTTGTCAAGTGCTAATTGGGCTTCTTTTTCCTTCAAAATAGCATTGATTTTACGTATTTGTGCAGGAGGATATTTATCATTTGCCCTCAACCCTTTTGCCCGAGCATACAATTCTTTTGCTTTTTTATAATCTTCCGCTTGCAATTTTTTATCAGCTACATCGATTAGTTTCTGATAAGCAGCTGCGCCGTCATTCATCTTATCTAGTTTTTCTTGGAGTTTGGCCACTTCCGTAGCAGGATACGTCTCATCACTCTTAATTTTATTGGCAGCTTTGAATAAATTGATGGCAAGCTGAATTTTTTTTCCATCTGTTGCTGCATCTCTTACTGCGTTTGCTTCCTTGATTTTTGCGTTATAGGCTAACAGTATTTTGCGATTTGCTTCATTTTCTAATGCCAAGTCCTTTTCAGCTTGAATTGCTTTATCTATGAGCTCTATTTGATTTTTAGGATAATCTTCATCAAATAAATTGAGTGCCGCTCTATATGTGCTCTTGGCTTGTCCCCAATTTTTTTGACGATAACTATTATCACTTTTAACGATTAACTCATCGTATTTTGCTCTTTTCTCTTTTTTAGCTAATTCAGCATTAGTAGCATTTTTTTCATCTTGAATAGCCTTTACAATTAGAACCAATTGTTTTTTTGGATATTCTTCTGGAAATAGCTTGATCGCATTGGTGTATGCCACTCGTGCCTCTGCCCAATTTTTAGAAGCCATTTGTGTATCACCGGCTTTAATTAGGTTTTCGTATTTGTTTCGACGTTCTTTTTCTTTAGCGGCTAACAATTCTTTCGCTTTTTGCTCCTCTTTTTTCTTGATTATTTCAGCTAATCTCTTAGGTGGATACGGGTCTTCTGGATGCATTCCTTTCGCCCTGGTATACAGTTCTTGTGCTTTGTCGTAATCGCCGTTTGTAAACTTGGTGTTCGCAACGCTGATGAGTTTGTCATAAGCACTTTGAGCACTATTTATGGACTCTAATTTTTCCTGAAGTTTAGCTACCTCTTCTGCAGGATAAGTTTCATCATTTTTTATTGCATTTGCCGCTTTGTATAAAGCGATTGCTTTATTAATTGCCGGACCATCATTGGCTAGTCCGCGCGATGCGTCGGCTTGTTTAATTTTTGCTTTGTATTGCGCTAAGGTTTTTGCCTCAGCAGCTGAGGCTAAATTATTTTCTTTTTCTTTTTCAATCTCCACATTAATTTTAGCAATTTGATCCTTAGGGAGCTGTTCAGAAAACAGGCTAATAGCACGATTGTAGGAAGCTTTAGCTCCTTCCCAGTTTTTGGATTGAAACTGTGCGTTACCTTTTGAAATTAATTGGTCATACTGAGCTCTTTTGGCTTTTTCTGCAGCTTCATTTGCTGCTGCGTCAGATTCATTTTTAATTGCTTTTTGAACGGCTGTAATTCCATCATGGGCTTCTTTCCTATCATAGATTTTTAACGCTGAGCTAAAAGCTTTTCTTGCTTCATTCCAATTCTTTGCAGTCATGTAAGACTTGGCATCTGCAATAGCTTTGCTGTAATTAGTTTCTTTTACTTTTTCCAATTCAGCGGTCTTTTCAGCAGCTTTGGATTTTTGGATATTTGTATTTATTAATGCAATCTGATCGGTAACTTCTTTTCTCGAAAAAATAGTAAGGGCTTGCGCGTATTTTTTTTTTGCTTCTACCCAATTTTTAGAGTCAAACTCTGCTTTTGCTTTGGCTAATAGTTGCTGATATTGTTCTTCTTTTTGTTTTTTTAATTCTGCTGCAGCTGCTGCATCTGTCTCTTCTTTTATTTTTTTGTTGACGAGCGTAATTTTTTGATTAACATTTGCATCATTCGTAATCTTTTGTGCAGCTTCATATGCTGTCTTTGCTTGGACCCAATCATTATTTACAAAATGTTTTTGACCTTGAGCCATTAAGTTATCAAACTCAGCTTTCTTTTTATTCTCTTCATTTTGCTTTTTTAGAAGTACTTCGATTTTTGCAAGTTGATCTTTTGGTAATTGCTCATCGTAAAGTCCTAAAGCTTCTTGGTAACTGGATTTAGCTAGTTCTAGTTTTTTGCTTGAGAAATGAGCATTCCCACGGGCGATTAACCCATCGTATTTAGTTCTTTTCTGCTTTTCTTCAGATTGTTTTGCAAGCTCGACATTTGCTTTAGCAATTTGTTCCGCCGGGTATGATTCATTTAACAAGCCTTTTGCTGTCTGATACTTGGCTTTTGCACCCGCCCATTCCTTCGCAGCAAATTTTGTGTCTGCTTCTTTTATTAGTGCATCATATTTAGCCTGTTTTTCAAAAATTCTTGCAATTTCTTTAATTTTATCTGAAGGTGCCCTTTCTCCAGGTTTTAATTTGAGTGCCTCTTCGTATTTTGATTTGGCATTCGTATAATCTTTGCCATCAAAGGCTGTTTTGGCTTCTTTCATTTTAGCAACATAAGCCAAATTATTTGCTGCATTAGCCGCGTTATTTTTCGCTTTATTGGCAGCTGCTATTTTTTGATTGGGTATTGAGTCACCTGGTTTTATGCTTTTAGCAGCTTCGTATTTTGCTATCGCTTCGTCAAATTTATTTGAGCTTACTAAAGCATCACCTTCCTTAATTTTTGCATTGAACTGAGCTAACACTTCTGCATTTTCTCCATTTTCTAGCTGCTTGTTCTCCGCATCAGCTATTTTTGAATCAAGCCCTGGGTGGTCTGGTTTAATTGCTTTTGCCGCATTGTATTTGGCAATCGCTTGTTGATAATTGCCAGATGAGAAAGCTTTGTTACCAGCTGCCAATTCGGTATTAAATTTCTTTTCATTTTCTTCCTGTTTGTCGGACTGACTGGCCATAAATTTTTGAATTTCCTTGGATCGCCTAGAAATAAAGCCCATATCATAATTCATTTGACCAGTCGAGGGATCTATTCTTGCTTTTGCTACAGGACTTTTAGTAATTACCGAATAGTCAACGCCAGATTGCTTCGAAACCATCTCAGGAACGAATTGAATTTCCGTCTTTTTCTCCATGATTTCATCAGGGAAATACCCTTTCTTACCATCAATTAAAGTAATCTTACTAACAAAACCTTCTTTGCTTATTGTCACTTCGTAAATGTGGTCGTATGGCATAATTATATTCTCATATTTGCCATTGCTTCCAGTATTTATCGTTTTGAAGGCTTTCCCATCTTGTTTAATTGAAATGGTGGCTCCAGCTATCTTCCTTCCAAACTTATCAGCAATCCCTTTTTTGCCAGATGTCAGCACCATTACGGGATCATCTTGAGCGAGCATACTGGTTGGATACGACAAGATCAAACTTGCCATAATCAGCATGATATGTAGAATAGTTCTCATTAATTTATATCAACCACTTTTACAAATATCGTGAAAATATAGGTTCTCTTAGTTCATAATGTGCTAAATCGATTAAGTTACAACCAAATAAATCTTAATTATCTTTGACCCAACCGTACACGATAAATTAAAATGAGTTCAAAGCCATCAATAAGTTTTTGGGAAAAAGAAGTCTTTTTAAAAGATATTGATTTAATAATTATTGGTTCCGGAATTGTTGGACTGACTGCTGCAATTGAGTTTAACAAGCTTCATCCAACAAAAAAAATCGTCATTCTAGAAAGAGGGTCATTCCCCTCTGGCGCAAGTAGCAAAAATGCGGGATTTGCTTGTTTTGGAAGTTTAACTGAGCTAGCATCAGACATTAAAATAATGGGAGAAAACGATGTCTATGATCTAGTAGAGCAGAGATGGAGAGGTCTTTCTGTTCTAAAAGGATTAGTTGGCACTGAACCAATAGAGTATCAAAACTTAGGAGGTTACGAACTATTTACAAACCATGATCAAAATAGCTACCATTCGGCACTGAATCTAATGCCTAAAGCGAATGCTGAGCTAAAAACAATAATAGGCAAGGATACATTTCAAAAAGCAGATAATCGAATTAACTCATTTAAATTTAAAGGGATAGAACACATTATTTTTAATCAATATGAAGCCCAAATAAATACGGGTAAAATGATTAGTCGATTGATTACGCTGGCGCGTGAGTCTGGGATTGAAATAATAAATGGTGTTACCGTAAATCATATAGAGGATTTAAATACATCCGTGGAAATTGATACGACCTTAGGAAATATAAAGTGTCTGCAATGTTTAATTGCTACCAATGGTTTTACAAAAAATTTATTACCCGAGATTGAAGTAGAACCAGCTCGGGCCCAAGTTCTAATTACTAGTCCAATTCCTAATTTGCCCTTTAGAGGAACTTTTCATTACAATGACGGTTATTATTATTTTAGGAATGTAGGTAATAGAGTGCTTTTCGGAGGGGGTAGGAACCTGGATTTGGTTAATGAAACTACCACAGAAATGGTACTGTCTGATTTGATTCAGAACAAATTAGAGGAATTATTAAATGAAGTTATTTTGCCTTCATCTGCTTTCGAGATTGAACAACGTTGGTCAGGTATTATGGGTGTCTCCGGAAGTAAGAAAACAATATCAAGATCATTGTCTGAAAATGTTAGTTGTGCTGTACGTCTAGGCGGAATGGGCGTTGCTATTGGTTCACTAATTGGTCGAGATGCGGCACGTTCAATCAAATACTAGGTTTCCAATAATAGCACCCTCTTGACTTTTAGTTGTTTCAAAACTTTCTTACCTATAGAATTAGGATTACGCCATCTAAGTCAAAATTTCTAATTAATGAAGCTTATAGCTACTCTTTTACCCTTGCTTTTATTGTGCATAGGGATTCCCGCACAAATTGTAATTAATGAATACTGTGCAGCCAATAATTCATTAAATGATGCATTTGGGAAAACACCAGATTGGATTGAATTACATAATTCAGGTGCAACTAACATTGATCTTACGGGGTATTTTCTTAGTGATAAGGCAGGCAACAACCTAAAGTACCCATTACCCTCATTTACAATCAACTCAGGGCAAAAGGCCGTATTTTTCTGTTCCGGTAGAAATACTGTTTCAGGTACAGAATATCATACGAATTTTAAACTGCGACAGTCCTATAATTCAGAAAAAATAGTGCTTTCGGATGCAACGGGCACTATAATCGATAGCTTAACAATAATGCCCTGCCAATACGGGCATTCAAGAGGGAGGGAAACTGATGGTGGAGCTGCATGGAAATTATTCAGTACGCCTACTCCAAATGCTATTAATACTGGATTTATAGAAGAGTATACGGCAACACCTGTAATGGATCAGTCTTCTGGTGGCTATGTGGGAAGTGTAGCGGTAACTATTACAACAACAGATCCTGGTGCGACGGTTCGTTATACCCTTGATGGTTCAGTGCCAAATGGAACTTCACCTATTGCTTCAGGCCCCATTAACATATCAACGACCACAGTATTGCGTGCAAGAGGATTTAGTGCTTCCCCCACAGTTCCCGTGAGTTTTGTAGAAACTAACACTTATTTTATTGATGAAGCGCATACGGTAAAGGTGGTTTCAATAGCCGGAGATGACGTAACCGCATTTATTGAGGACACAGATTGGGGAGCTTTTTCTGATGATTTTGATTGTACGATCGAGTATTTTGAAAGCGCGCTTACACTGATCGATGAAGGATCAGGCATAACGAACAAGCATGGTAATGATTCGTGGGCCTACGATCAACGTGGTATCGACTTTGTAATGGAGGACGAATTGGGTTATAATAATGCAATTCATGACGAGATATTTAGACAAAAGCCAAGTAGAGACGAATATCAAAAATTAATAATTAAGGCCGCTGCTAATGATAATTACCCTTTTGAACCAGGTGGATGTCATATGAGAGATGCCTATGTTCATAGTTTGTCGCAAAAAGGCAATTTATTGATGGATGAACGTTCTTATGAACCGTGTGTGCTATATGTTAATGGAGCTTATTGGGGGGTTTATGAACTTAGAGAAAAGGTAGATGATCATGATTTTACTGATCACTATCATCAACAGGGCCAATATGATTTGCAATTTTTAAAAACTTGGGGAGGAACTTGGGCAGAATATGATGCTGGAGGTACGGCAATTTCAGATTGGAATACTTTTAAAGCTTGGGTAGCCGCTAATGATTTGACAATTCCAGCGAATTGGAATACAATGAAATCTCAATACAAATGGCAATCGCTAGTTGATTATATTGTTCTGAATTCTGTTATTGTATCTGCTGATTGGCTTAATTGGAATACAGCTTGGTGGAGAGGACTCGACCCACTCGGAGAAAAAAAGAAATGGAGATATGCGTTGTGGGATAACGATGCTGCATTCGGTCATTATTATAATTACACAGGAGTTCCAGATCAAGGGCCAACAGCTGACCCATGCAACCCAGAGAACCTATCAGATCCTGGGGGTCAAGGTCATGTGCCGATATTGAATAAACTGATGGAAAATGATACATTCCAACAATACTATGTTTCTCGATATATAGATCTGTTTAACGATGTTTTTAATTGTGATGCTATGATTTCACATCTAGACAGCTTAATTGCTTTAATAGATCCTGAAATGGATAAGCAATTTGCACGATGGGGAGGAAGTAGAACAGGTTGGGAAGCGAATGTTCAATCTTGGCGAGACTGGATTACAACACGTTGTACTGAATTAGAGCAAGGAATGGTAAATTGTTATGACCTGACTGGGCCCTTCCCTATGACCTATGACGTCAATCCCCCTGGTGCAGGTGATATTAAGGTGAATTCTCTTTGGTTATCCGATTACGTATTTAGCGGGAACTACTATGGTGGAATTGATATACTTCTAGATGCCCAAGCCAATGTCGGATTTCAGTTTGGATATTGGGAGTTTGGGTCTCATGTTCCAACTCCTGGTATTGATTCTGCTAGTATTCGTTTTCAGGCGACAGGAACAGACAACATAATCGCACATTTTTTTCCTGAGGGATCGACATGGGAGACCCCATCTACTTTTGAAGGATTTCACGTGCCGAATGCATTTTCACCAGACAATAATGGATTACATGATCAACTTGAATTTTTTGTCGGATATGATATTTTAAGGTTTAATTTTAGTATTTATAACCGCTGGGGGCAATTGCTTTTTCAAACAGAGCAAGCCGGTTCGTTTTGGGATGGCCAATTTAAAAATCAACCTGCTCCTAATGGTGTTTACACGTACATTCTAGGATTAGAGAAAATTGATGGTTCAAAAGAAACAAGGGGCGGCAATATAACTTTAGTGAGATGAATCAATTAGGATGGATTTTTATATTTTTTGTTGGTTTTTCTAGCAATTTTACTGCACAAGACATTCATTTTGCGCAGTCTGCGCAAGTTCCAACCCTAATTAATCCTGCAAATGCTGGATTGTTTCAAGGTTGGGAACGGGTAATTCTAAATCATCGACAGCAATGGACAACAGTTCAATCACCCTATGTTACGACGAATGGTAGTCTTGAATTTAATATTGGTAAACCTGAAAATCACGATAAAGCATACCTTGGTGTAGGAATTAACTTTTACAGTGATGTCGCAGGAGATTCTAAATTTGGAACAACTTCAGGAAGTCTTAATTTGTCTGCCATTGTGCCCGTTGCAGCAAGACATACCGTTGCAGCAGGTTTGCAATTTGGAGGTAATCAAAAAAAGGTAAACTATAACAATCTCATTTGGGGTTCGCAGTTTAATTCTGCAGACGGGAGCTTTGACAATAGTAATGCCGTTGGTGAACCTATAGGAATAGCATCTAATTTTTATTTTGATTTAGGTTTAGGAAGTGTCTATCAGTACCGTAATCACAATGTTAGTTTCGGTAAAAGTGAAATCATTCGAAAAGCTAATGTTGGAATTGCTTTCTTTCATCTGACAAAACCTAAAATCGATTTTGGTGGAGCTACTACTGCATTGAATAGAAAGATAGTAGTCCATGGTGATATTATGGTAAACATTCCAGGCACCAAGCTATCCTTAGAACCTAATTTTGCATTATTTAATCAAGGTCCTTTTTCGGAAACATTATGTGGTATGCTTTTGAAGATAGCTATTAAATCAGGTACAAAGTACACCGGTATTTACACGGAATCCTTTCTTTCTTTTGGAAGCAAATACAGAATAGGTGATGCTGTAATTCCTGAAGTATTTCTAGAATTAGATGCATTTAAAGTCGGATTGTCCTATGACATGAACCTAAGCTTTTCTGAGGCATCTCGCTATATGGGTGGTTTTGAAATTTCTTTCCAATGGGCAAATTTGAATACGGCGTTATTTAAACGTAGAAATTCAAAAGGATTTAAGAAGCCAGGACCTGGAGCTTAATTGGTTTTAGAAGGGTCTAAAAAATTACCGCTTGCGGTATGATTCCGCAATCTACAGAGTCTATTAATTGTCCATTTTGACTGAAACGAAACAAACTTCCAGGTTGAATGAAATCTTTAGCATCGGTCAAATATATTTCATTTGTCAAAGGGTTTATGGACAGACCGTAGTTGTTTTGTCCATATCCAGTTATCAGTTTGTTCGAGGGTAATTCGTTATCTGATATATGCATTCTGCATATTCCATTGTTCAGATAGAATAATTCTTCTCCTGACCCATTAATTTTAAGTTGTGTAGGTGCTTCAAATTCTGGAAATTCAAAATTAGTAATTATAGTATTTGTACTTGGATCAATACAGAGTAGATGAGCGGATGTTG
>JABJPZ010000084.1 GCA_018663635.1 Crocinitomicaceae bacterium | reverse complement strand
TACCCGTAGAGCTAGCTATAACAACGAATGCAGTGAGGGCGCATGAATTTGTTGGTGTTTTTAAACAAGCGGGTATGAAGTCTATCAATGTTAGCTTGGACACATTGCAATCAGCACGATTTGAAAAGATAACAAGACGCGATGAATTTAATCAGGTGATGTCTAATATCGAATTGCTAATTCGTGAAGGGTTTTCAGTAAAGGTGAATGCTGTTTTGATGAAAGGAGAAAACGACGATGAGATAATTGATTTTATTGAGTGGACCAAAGTAGCACCGATAGATGTACGATTTATTGAATTTATGCCCTTTGATGGGAATCAATGGCAATGGGACAAGAAAATTTCCTTTAATAAGATCCTGGATGTAATATCCGTAAAGTATGGGGAAACTGCCATTCACAAATTGCCTGCATTGCCAAATGATACGGCACGAAATTTCAAGCTGAATGGTGCGAAAGGCTCGTTTGGAATAATTAGTACGGTAACTAATCCGTTTTGTGATAGTTGTAATCGAATTCGTTTAACGGCTGATGGAAAAATTAAAAACTGTCTTTTTTCCAATGATGAGAGTGATTTACTTTCAGCGTTACGAGCAGGTCAACCCATAAAACCACTTATTGAGTCTGCAATAAAGCGGAAAAAATTTGCCAAATCAGGAATTGAAGACTTTTCAGATTACAAAGGCCATGATAATCGTGCGATGATCTCTATCGGGGGTTGAGTTCTTATTATGGACCTGAATAGTCCAGCCATTCTATATGAGAATCATGCCAATTCCCTTCTTTGTCAAAATGACCCAATAACGTAGTTGAATCGTTGTAATTAAAAGAAACGCTTCTGATCGTATCTATTGGAAGTGTTTGTAATAATTGCATTTTGTTCAATCCAAATTCTTTTAGGTCATGGGGTTTATACAATAAGGTATAAGCCTCTATGAATTGGTCGTTATCTATCAAGTAATTAAATACATCGAGTGAAAAGTTCCAGTCTGAATAGATGGTATTTGCCATTTTCATATCTAGCTCAAGACCTTTGTACAGACTGCTGTCAATAATAAAAGTGTTCAGTTTGTCTGTTTTGTAGTTATAAATACCTTGAATTTCTTTTAAAATAGTTGCTAGAACGAAATTATTCTGCTGGACTTTTCTTCGCTGCCAGAATTTGAAATAATAGTTGGATGTATCAAGTGCCAGTGATTCCCACAACAAAAGTGAATCTACAAAAGCAGCATATTGTTTAGCATAAAGATATTCAGGAAGCAGTTTTTTATAGCCAACTAATTTAAGCGTATTATGAACGAGTAGTATGGTGTTTGTATCTATTAATTTTTCAGCAGAAAAAGGATGCCCTTCCAGTTTTTTATTATGTACGGGGAAATTTTCCAGACAAAAACTAGCATATTTTCCGGAGCAATTCGTACAATTAAATAACGGTATTGTATGATCAAGAAGAGTCGCTTTTGAATCAGGAACGTAGATAAATAACTGTTTAGAGCAAGATACAATTGTTAAGGTGGTTGTAATTACTGCAATAATTAGTATCAGTACACGCTTTAAAAATGAATTTCTCATGGTTTAGATTCATTCAATTTATCTAATCAGTGTTACATGTCCTCGGTATTGAGAAATTTCCACTTCGTTGGCATATTGCAATTCTAAAACCCATATATAAACACCGTCTTGAATGAAATTATTTCCACTCGCATCAATACCATCCCAACCAACCCCTGGTACAGACGATTGATATATGATTTCACCCCACCGATTGAAAACCATAAAACGGTATTTCTCGAAATTTAAATTTCCATCTAAAATTGGCATAAATTGTTCGTTAATGCCATCGCCATCAGGGGTAAATGCATTTGGTACAAAAAAGGTATTTTCTTCTTCTAAAGTTATTTCTTGCATAGTGGTATCTGTGCAACCTTGTGGAGATGAAGCAATCAGGTAAATTACGTATGTACCCGTGCTATCGTTTGGAAAAAAATGGCTTACATCTGTTAATGTTGAGCTGTCACCATCACCAAAATACCAGTTATACGAAGTACTATTAATAGATGTATTTGTAAAAAGCACTTCAGTGTCGTAAACGGATAGCTCAGTGGGTTCGAAGTTAAAGTCAGCAACAGGAGTTGGATCAATGCAAATCATATTAGAAATGCTCGATGAGTTGGAGCAACCTATTGTGGTAGTTACTTCAAGGGAAACATCAAAGCATCCATCAGTATCATACATATGTGCTAAGCTAGCAATTGGGCCATCAGAAGTAAGCCCATCGCCAAAATTCCAAGAATAAATGGCGTCAGCTGTACCACCTGTATATGTGAAAAATATATCCGTTGGCAGACAGCCACCGGGTAGATCTGAAATGAATGATGCTCCCGGGATTAGGTCTACAGTTACATTAAAGAACATGCTATCTCCGATACAAATGCCAACGGAAGGTATTACCGCGATTGTTCCTGTTGATAATGCACCAGAACTGTTTTGTGCGATGCTTCCACCAATATTCCCATTGCCGTTCATTCCAAATCCAAAATCTACTGTACCCATATTTACCCAATCATAAGTTGTTCCTATCTCACTGCTGTTAAAGGTTGGAATATTTAAGACGCTGCCTTCACATAATTCTATTGCAGCAAGCTGATCGATTACTGGTAAGTTTTGTACATCGATAGTAACGAGATTGGATAATCCAGTACTGGTACAATTTTGGTCTGATAAAGTATTGAAACTATAAGTTCCAATGACACCTCCAGCTATGAATCCTGGAGAGGAGGGGATAGTAGCAGAATTTGGTACGCCATCGATTGTATAATCTACTGTCCAAGGTCCGCTTCCAGTCAAAATTAAACCAATATCCGGAATTGAAGCC
>JABJPZ010000005.1 GCA_018663635.1 Crocinitomicaceae bacterium | reverse complement strand
TTGGACACGCTGGCACATTAGATCCATTAGCAACAGGATTATTGATTTTATGTACGGGCAAGAAAACAAAAACGATTGATCAGATACAACAATTAACCAAAGAATATACAGGTCAAATTCAGCTGGGCGCTACGACTCCTTCATTTGATCTTGAAACAGGAATTGATAAAAACTTTTCAATCGATCACCTTACAGAGAACGCGATTCTTGCGGCAGCACGGAAGCTTACTGGAAAGCTGAGCCAGGTTCCTCCCTCTTTTTCAGCAAAAAAAATAAATGGACAAAGGGCATATGCTGCAGCCCGAAAGGGTGAATTTTTGAAACTTGCTCCTAAAGAAATCGAAGTATTTACGTTTCAAACCGATTGCAAAGCATTGCCACAAGTTAAATTCCGAATAGAATGTAGTAAAGGAACATACATCCGTGCCTTAGCGAGAGATTTAGGTGTTGAAACAAATTCAGGAGGGCACCTAACAATGCTTAGGAGAACAAAAATTGGGCGATATCAAGTAGAAAATGCCCTAACAATTAATCAAATATGCTCTTTGATAAAGGAAAATTAATCCCTTAGATGCAGAAAGATTTTACCTAGAGTTGGGTAAGCTTTTCATGAGTTAAATTATTATTGTTAAATTCGCGCACCTTAAGGACAAGTCTAAATTTTTTCAAAGTATGAAGTTATCTCAATTCAAATACGATTTACCTGAAAAGTTAATTGCACAATACCCAGCTGTAAATCGAGATGAATCAAGAATGCTAGTAGTGAACCGAAAAGACGGTAAGTTGGAGCATAAAATGTTTAAAGACATCATTGATTATTTCGATGATGGTGATTCTATGGTTTTCAATAATACGCAGGTTTTTCCAGCTAGAATGTATGGAAACAAAGAAAAAACTGGTGCAAGAATTGAAGTGTTTTTGCTCAGGGAATTGAACAGAGAAAGCCTGTTGTGGGATGTTTTAGTGGACCCAGCAAGAAAAATCCGAATCGGAAACAAATTGTATTTTGGAGAAGATGAAACTCTAGTTGCTGAGGTAATCGACAATACCACTTCTCGGGGAAGAACATTGAGGTTTCTGTACGATGGACCTTATGAAGAATTTAAAGAAGCAATTACTGCACTTGGTGAAACGCCAATTCCTAAATACATTGATCGCCCAGTAGAACCGCTTGATGAAGAACGATTCCAAACAATTTTTGCATCAAAAGAAGGCGCTGTTGCAGCACCAACAGCGGGTTTACATTTTTCTCGGGAATTATTGAAAAGGCTTGAGCTAAAAGGCTTGAATTTTGCCGAATTAACCTTGCATGTTGGTTTGGGTACTTTTCGACCTGTTGAAGTGGAAGATTTAACAAAACACAAAATGGATTCGGAACAGCTTATCATTCCTGATGGTGCTGCTCAAACTGTGAACGCTTCTAAAAGTGCGAAAAGTAAAGTTTGTGCTATTGGAACTACTGTGATGCGGGGAATTGAAACTTCAGTATCAACAGAAGGAAAGCTTAAACCGTTTAATGGATGGACTAATAAGTTTATATTCCCTCCCTATGAATTCAGTATCGCCGATGCCATGGTAACTAATTTACATATGCCCATGTCAACACTTTTAATGCAGGTTTGTGCTTTCGGAGGATATGACCTTGTGATGAAAGCCTACAAAGAAGCGATCAAAGAGAAATATAAATTCTATTCCTATGGTGATGCCATGTTGATAATTTAACAGCATTTATACTAATTATTGTTAATAACCCTGTCAATATTATTGATGGGGTTTTTTTTTGTTACACTTTAGGTGTAATAATCCGTAAATTCAATTTTATGAGTCACACTGAGAGTATAAAAAAGTTGTTTGGCAGGTTTCAAAAAATAAGCAAGCAGCAAGAGCTACATAGTAATAGACTAGCGGGATTGGATAAGATTATTAATCAATTACCTGAGACAAATTCAATTTTTCATGAAGCGAATGACAATTCGATATTTCTTAATGGTAAGTCAGTTGTTTTTGCCAGAGAATTTGAAAAATTAAGAGTAGAGTTGAATTTGTATAAAAATTCAGGAGGTACGGATCTTAATCGTGTAGGTACATTTAACGATAAACTTGATTTTCTAGAAGAAAAATTAGCTGGGTTTGGGGAATTAATAGAAAAACTAGCGGCAAGTTTGGGTAGTATTCCTACAAATACAGTTGAAGACCATAGCTCCACAACAAAAACGATGATCAAAGAAGTGCCGTCTCAAAGCTCAAATTCAAACCTTGAGAATCAGGAAACAATTCAAAAAACACCTGGCGGTTCTTCTCGAAAAGAAAAACCTAAAGGCGACTCAAAAGCAGTTAATGAATTAGATAGTACTGAGGTATTTATTGGTCAAAAATTGTTCAGTTATATTGGGATTTGTATTCTTGTAATAGGTCTAGGTTTGGGCGCTAAATTGGCTATTGAAAATGATTGGCTTGGACCAATATTTCAATTAGTAGTGGGTTATGGAGCGTCAATCGCTTTGTGTTTAGTAGGAATTCGATTGAAGAAAAAATACGATGCGTTTAGTGCAGTGCTGATAGGGGGCGGGCTGGCAACCGCTTATTTCATGACTTATGCTTCCTATGCTTTTTATGGATATTTTGGTCAGGTAGAATCCTTTGTGCTGATGATTATTATTACTGCAGCCACCGTATTTACAGCATTAAAATACAATCAGGAGCTTATTGCAATATTGGGTATGGTGGGTGCATATGGAATTCCGTTTCTATTAGACAATAATTCTGGCCGTGTTCATATCATGTTTACCTATATGGCCATTATTAATGCTGGAATTTTATTCATTGGATTTAAAAAGTTTTGGCGTGCCTTGTACTACAGTGCTTTCGGATTGACCTGGATGGTTTTTAGTTGGTGGTTTATTTTAGAATACGGTCCAAATAGCCACTTTCAGACTGCGGTTATTTTCTTAAGTATCTTTTTCGTTACTTTCTATTCAGCTTTTCTCGCTCACAAACTTATTCAGAAAGAGGATTTTAACGGGGGTGATATTTCCTTAATTCTTATCAATTCTATTTTATTCTTCCTTATAGGCTATGCTATTTTGGATTCAACCGTAATTGGCCAAAACTATTTGGGTTTATTTGCATTGCTTAATGCTGCTTTTCATTTTCTTATTACGCTCGTTTTTTATAAAAATAATTTAGCTGGCAAGGGTTTGTTTTATATTGAAGCGGGCATGGTATTGTTGTTTATTTCGATTTCAATACCAATCCAATTTGATGGAAGCTGGATTCCTATATTTTGGACACTCGAAGCGCTCATTTTATTTTTTATTGGTCGTGTTCAGGGAATAAAAGTATATGAATTACTGTCCTACCCAATGATTGTTTTGGCATTTTTCAGTGTGTTTAAAAGTCTCGTACTTGATTACAGACCCTACTTAAATAAGTACAGTGATGATTTGCTTCAGCTAAATTTCATTGCAAATGAGGTATTTCTAGGAGCGGCTTTAGCTTGTTTGGGATTTGCAGTTTTATCCATGTTGAATAGGTGGTCGATCAAAAGACCTGTAAGCCCGAATAATTGGCAACGAACATTTGATTATGTGTTGCCCATTATGACTTTTATGTTAGTTTATTTTTCCTTTTTTGCTGAGATTTCTGCTTATTGGACCTCAGAATTTATTTCATCTAAAATCGCAGAACCAAGTGAAAATTGGGTTGGCAGTTGGTTTGGGGACAACGGCTTTAGTTACAATTACGATTTGTTAAGATTTAGAGCAATTTCCATTATAGATTATAGTTTAATTTTTATTGGATGTCTTAGTCTATTAAATTGGAAGGTATGGAAGAACAAAGATTTTGGCACTATTCTAACAGCCATTTCAATGTTGGGTATTTTTGTGTACACTATCGGGGAGTCATCCGCCTTTAGTAGTCTAGCGGAATCTTTAAATGGTGAAAATAGTTGGAATGAATATTATGGTTTAGATGCTAGTAAAGTTTATTTGTATAAGTACGCTTCTCTATTTTTATTTATTGCTTTTGCCGGCGTTCAGTTTCTTTCTATAAAAGCACTTCAGCTGGGTCAACGTCTATTAGAATGGAATGCCGGATTGATTCATTTATGTGCTTTGATTATCATCAGTCACGAGTTTTTATTTGTCGCTGAAACTAATGGGTTTTCAAATTCTACGAGAACAGCATTAAGCGTGATGTGGGCAGCATATGCCGTAGTATTGATGGCAGTTGGAATCTCTAAAGGCAGGGGATATCTTCGGATAGCGGCATTTGGTATTTGGTGCGTTGTTCTCGCGAAACTATTGTTGTATGATCTAATTCACCTTTCATTGGAGGTCAAAACATTAGTTTTCATTACAATTGGTGTATTATTGCTGATTGTTTCGTATCTGTATTATCGGTTTTTTGCGAAACAGAAACAAGAAGAATCCAGTGAGTCTGAAAATAGAGAGCAAGAAACAAGACATTAGAAACCTGAGCAGGAAGGACTTAGCTGCGTTTTTTGAGGCACATGCAGAAAAGAGTTTTCGGGCGAATCAGGTGTATGATTGGCTCTGGAAAAAGAATGTTGCAAACTTTACTGAAATGACCAATCTGTCAATGTCGTTGAGGAGGTTTCTAGATGAGCATTTTTACATTAACAAACTCTTTGTAGCGGAAAAACAAGTAAGTGAGGATCGGACGATTAAAAGCGCGTTTCAATTAATGGATAAGAAAGTGGTTGAGGGAGTACTGATTCCAACATCCAATAGAATGACCGCTTGTATCTCGTCACAGGTAGGCTGTTCTTTAAGTTGTAAATTTTGTGCTACTGGAAGTCTTAAAAGAATGCGTAATCTGGAGCCTTCAGAAATATATGACCAAGTAGTTTGCATTAAGAATCAGGCCCTTGAACATTATGGGCAAAACTTATCAAATATTGTCTTGATGGGAATGGGAGAACCTTTATTGAATTACAAAAATGTAATGGAAGGTATTCGAATGATTACCTCTGAAGATGGGCTAGGGATGTCTCCTAAAAGAATAACCCTAAGTACGGCTGGAATTGCAAAGATGATTTGTCAATTGGCGGATGATTCTGCTCGGTTTAATTTAGCGCTTTCTCTGCATGCTGCTAACGACGACAAACGAAATGAAATCATGCCAATTAACGAATCAAATAGTTTAAGTGAATTGGCAGAATCCCTGAAATATTTTTATCAGAAAACAAGAACTAGAATAACGTACGAGTATATAATATTTCGTGATTTTAATGATGAATTGAAGGATGCTGCAGAGCTCGCAAATTTTTGTAAACATGTGCCTTGTAAGGTCAATATAATAGAATACAATCCTATAGAAGCTGGTGATTTTCACCAAGCATCTCGATCAAAAGTGGACGCATTTGCACAATATTTGGAAGATAAAAACATTATAGTCAACGTTAGAAGAAGTCGTGGAAAGGATATTGACGCTGCTTGTGGGCAATTGGCCAATAAAAATGACATCGCAGCACCTATTGGAGATTAGGTTTTTAAAGATAATTAGACAAATTGAGACAGCTTGTTTTCATCATATTAACCGTTATCATTTTCCAAGAAGTATCTGCTCAGAAAATAAACTGGAGTCCAGAGCTAAGTATCCGTGGCAAGGCCAAAATGAAGCGACTGCTGAAAATGGATAGCTCTTCTTTTTCTGCAGTGATTGCTCAATACAAGACCTTCGGCGATCCCGATGCAAATATTCAAGAATTTACCTTGCCTGATATGAATTTTGGGGAAGAATATACTATACAAGCCAACGATCAAAACCTAGAATCATTGGTGGAGTTAGGTGGTCAGGTTTATGCTCTTTTTATTAATACAGATACAGAAAAAAGTCAAGTAATTGCTAATGCACGGCTAGCTAGCAATAGTGCTGCAAAGCTAACTTCAA
The DNA here is from genome assembly GCA_018663635.1 of Crocinitomicaceae bacterium. Taxonomy (GTDB): domain Bacteria; phylum Bacteroidota; class Bacteroidia; order Flavobacteriales_D; family Parvicellaceae; genus UBA10066. The sequence goes on along the minus strand of JABJPZ010000005.1, from coordinate 11,704 downwards.
TTGGGTCGATAGATTACAAAAGAGCTAACCACAAAGGCACTTTTGATTTTGTTGAGTCACAAGATTATTCCAAACTGCTAGTAATAGAGTATCCGCCCTATGAAAAGTACAATATGGAGAAGTTCAGATTAACGATGTATAACGATTCTCTCGATGAATTATGGGCGACAGAAATCAAGTTGCCATACTTAGATCAGGAATTTAAAATTGTTGGAATCAAGTGGACAAGCATGGAAATGTCTTTTTATTAACCACCTATAACAACATCCTTTCCAAACAAAATAAGAATAGAGGAATAGCAATTAAGAACTATACGGTAATGGTTTACAGTAATCAAAAAAATAAACTGAAAGAATTTGATATACAACTGAAAGACAAGTGGGTTAATGGATTAAATATGTCCTTTAATAATGAAGGAGACATAGTGGTAGGAGGCTTTTATAACGATTCAAGAGAAGGAGCGAATTCTGGAACGATTTACATGACGATAGATAAAGATTCAATTGAAATTAAAAGTAAAAGTCTGAATCCTTTTTCTGCAGGCTTTACGAATCAATTGGTTTATGGTCGGCAACAATCCAAAAAAATAGATTTAGAAGATTTCCATTTCGATCACTTTATAAGTGACCATGACGGGAGTATTTATATGACTGCGGAGCAACATTTTGTTAGAACATCCAGTTATTTTGATCAAAGAACGGGAGTTACGAACTATACTTATTATTATCATTATAACGATATAATAGTAGTAAAACTCGATTCAAAGGGAAAAGTAATGTGGACAAAAAAGTTAGCTAAGAAACAAGTTACATCAAATGATAATGGGGATTACTCTGGGTATATAGTGACGCCTAATAAGAATGGAATCAGTGTGTTTTACAATGATAATTTGAAAAATTTTGAAAATAATGATTCAGAGGAAATTAGAACTATGAACAATCCTCAAAGAAGCATGACGGCGATGGTAAATATCAATAAAAATGGAGAGATTACTAAAAAGCCGCTTTTTAATTTAGAAGAGCAGGAGACCATAATTCTACCAAAAATTGGCAAAAACCTTAATAGGCAGCAATTTATTCTTTTAACAAAGAAATCAAGAGTATTTCGTTTTGCTTCGGTAGTGTTGGAACATTAGTAGTTAACATGCAAACTATTGATATGTTTTTTCTCGATATTTGTAAAGAACTAGAAAATGGCATCAACAATTGTTAACGAAATAAAGGCTCCTGTCTCCGATGAAATGAAGCTGTTTGAAGAAAAGTTCAAAGCTTCCATGAAGAGCAAGGTTCCTCTCCTTGATAGAATTACGCATTACATTGTTAAACGAAAAGGGAAACAGATGCGTCCTTTATTCGTTTTTTTAAGCGCTAAATTATGCGGGGGTGTCTCTGAATCAACATACAGTGCTGCCTCCTTAATCGAGCTTTTGCATACCGCGACACTGGTACATGCTGATGTTGTTGACGATGCCAATCTTAGAAGGGGCATGTTTTCAATTAATGCACTTTGGAAGAATAAAATTGCTGTATTAGTAGGTGATTTTCTTCTTAGTAGGGGGCTTCTTTTATCTGTAGAAAACAATGAATTCGATATGTTGAAGCTTGTTTCAGAAGCTGTAAACGAAATGAGTGAAGGAGAACTACTTCAAATCGAAAAAGCACGTAGACTAGATATAACCGAGGAAGTTTATTACGAAGTGATTAGGCAAAAAACAGCAAGTCTAATCGCCGCTTGCTGTGCCACGGGCGCAAAATCTGCTGGTGTAGATGATTCAATGGTGCAGAAAATGAAATTTTTTGGTGAAAACATTGGAATGGCTTTTCAGATAAAGGATGATATTTTTGATTACGGCACAGGCAAGGATATCGGTAAACCAACAGGCATAGATATTAAAGAACGGAAAATGACTCTGCCCCTAATTTACACGATGAATAAAGTGGAAAAACGGGTAAAGCGTAAGATGAAAAGTGCCATAAAAAACCACAATGAAGATCCTGTTTATGTTAAATACGTTATTGATAATGTAATTGAACATGGGGGATTGGACTTTGCTCATGATCGAATGATGTTTTATACAGAAAGGGCATTGTCTATTTTAGCGGAATTCCCCGATTCATCAGCAAAAGATTCGTTGCGTAAATTAGTGATCTACACTACTGAAAGAACAAAATGAAAAGAATTATTCCCATACTATTTTTAATGTCTTGTGGTTCGGCTGAGCTTGTGGATGTCGACCAACAAAACAAGCAAGAAGTTAATATTGAAGTTGAAGAACCGGATGGGGATTACATTACTCACTATAAAAATGGTTCCGTTAAATTGAAAGGAGTCATAGAAAATGGGGTAAGATCAGGCGTATGGATCTCTTATTATTTGAATGGCTCTAAGGCAAGTGAAAATGTCTATAAAAATGGAGAGTTAAATGGTAAAACAGTATCCTATTACGAGAATAGCCAAGTTCGATATATTGGATATTATGAGAACGGATCACAAGCCGGTATTTGGCGGTTTTACAAAGAAGATGGAACGGAAGCTTTTTTAGAAGACTATGCTAATATTCAGAATTATTGATGTTCAAGGCGTTTCTTTTTTGAGGTAAAAAGGCTCCTGATTTCTGTATTTTTGATGTTACTTTTAGAGAGTCGTAACTTGCATCCTGATAGTATTATCTTTGTGATAATTCATGATGATACCAAAAGACATTATTGATAAGATATTCGAAACTTCTCATATTGAAGAGGTCATTGGGGAATTTGTGCATTTGAAAAAATCAGGTTCTAATTTTAAAGGCCTTAGCCCTTTTGTAAATGAGAAGACTCCTTCTTTTATGGTTTCTCCAGCTAAAGGGATTTTCAAAGACTTCAGTTCTGGCAAAGGGGGTAATGTCGTTTCGTTTTTGATGGAGCATGAAGGATTCTCCTATCCAGAAGCGCTAAAATGGCTAGGTAAATATTACAATATTGAAATTCCCGAGCGGGAGCTTACCGATGAAGAGAGGGAAAAGCTAAATGAACGAGAATCGTTATTTGTGGCGAATGCATTTGCTCAGTCGTTTTTTGTAGATCAACTAGAAGCACAGGAAGGTAAGGCCATAGGACTTAGTTATTTTTCTGAGCGTGGCTATAGAGATGATATTGTAAAAAAGTTTCAGCTAGGTTACTCACCTGATCAAAAGGATGCTTTGATTAATGCTGCAGAACAGGCAGGGCACAATATCACTTTTTTCACAAAACTGGGGCTAATCAAATCAAAAGAAAATGGTGATCAATTTGATTTTTTTAGAGGAAGAGTCATGTTCCCAATCCATAGTTTAACAGGCCGTGTATTAGGTTTTGGTGGTCGCACACTTCGAAAAGATAAAAAGACGGCCAAATACTTCAATTCGCCAGAAAGTCCAATTTATCATAAATCCGATGTGCTGTATGGTATATATTTTGCGCGAAAGGATATGATGAACCAAGACAATTGTTACTTGGTTGAAGGGTATACAGATGTAATTTCGATGCATCAATCTGGAATTGAAAATGTGGTTTCTTCTTCGGGAACTTCTTTGACGAATGGCCAAATTAGGTTAATCAAGCGATTTACTCCTAACATTACCATTCTATACGATGGAGACGCCGCTGGAATTAGGGCTTCGTTCAGAGGTATAGATCTCATCTTGCAAGAGGGAATGAATGTCAAGGTTGTTTTATTCCCTGATGGTGAAGACCCTGATTCTTATTCAAAGAAAGTTTCTAGCTCAGAACTGGCTACTTATTTAGACACTAATGCGAAAGATTTTATCTCTTTTAAAACAGACATACTTTTAGCGGAAACACAAAATGATCCGATAAAAAAATCGAAGCTCATTAGGGAAATTTTGAACTCCATTGCATTGGTACCCGATCAAATTTCACAATCAGTTTATGTAAAGCAAGCGAGCTCTCAATTCGATATTGCGGAACGAACCTTAATTAGTGAGCTCAATAAAATTAAGCGGACTAAATTCAAGAAGGAACGAAAAGAGGGTGGCTACAATGACGAGGATACTTTAGATTTAATTACACCTCCCGATCAGTTGCCCGAAAAGGCGGCCGTTGGCGAAAACTTGGATAGCCAGGAGTTAGATTTGCTTCGTCTAATGCTGCTATATGGTACGTATGGCGTTGAAATTGAAGTCGAGGATTCCAATGAACAGGTTAAAAAATTAGAGGTTCCTGTCGTTCAATTTATATTGGATGAATTAGCTGCTGATGGGATTATATTGACTAATGAAATTGCGAATGAAATGATTGACGAGTTCAATAAAGCTGCAGACTCAGGGATAATTCCAGATATCAAGCATTTTGTTAATCACCAAAATCAAAAGATTAACTCATTAGCTGTTGATTTAACCGCAGAAAAATACATTGTAAGTGAAAACTGGGCTAAGATGCATAATATCTATCCAGAAACTGAAGAAATGAAATTACAACGAGCGGTAGAAGAAGCTGTCTGGATTTATAAACTGAGAAGAGTTAGGTTGATGAAGAGTGATTTAGAAATAAGGTTAAAAAATAATCTTCCAGAATCAGAGCAATCAGTAGTTATGAAAGACATAATAAAATACAATGAGATTATTACGGTCATATCTAATAAACTTGATATTGTTGTTGCGAAATAAGGTTGTTTTATCTTCTATTATTTTGTTGGTTGGCTCTGCAATAAGTTTTGCGCAACAAGTTGAGCTTGAAACAGGTTTTCTGAACTATAATGTTGAAGATGGCTTGCCTAGCGATGAGACTTATTATGTTATTCAAGACTCCAAAGGCTTTATATGGATAGCAACGGATCAGGGAGTAGCTCGATTTGACGGTAAAAACTTTGAGGTTTTCTCGACAGGAAATGGTTTGCCAGATGATGTTATTTTTCAAATTTACGAGGATAGGCGTGGGCGAATTTGGTTTAGCTCATTTAATTGCAAATTATCGTATTTCGAAGACAATAAAATCCATGAATTTCAATACAACGAAGCACTTCTAAAGGTCCTAGACCGAAGCCCTATTTCAGTCAAGATAGAAGTTGATGAACACGAAAATGTTTGGGTAGGTTATGGCAACGAAGGCTTGTATAAAATCGACAATACGGGACATGTAGAAGAAGTAATTTCTGACACGGGAAGTAATTATTTCAGTTCTAGAATAAAAGTAATTTCTAAAGAAAATTTTTTCAGTTTTGGTCGAAAACGTAATTGGAATTCATCAACAATTACTAAAGGACCTCAGATACAAATCGAGCATTCTCAAATTCAAATTGAGCATGAGAACTGGAAGAGGAACATAGAATTCAAATGGGAAAATCAGGTGGTTCTTAGGATGGCCAAGTTGAATCATGATAAAATTGCTTTTTCAACGGGTCATAAACGATTAATGATTGTCGGGGAAAACAGTCATTTTGATACGGTTTTATCGTCTAGGATTATAGATATTGCTTTCATTGAGAATTCACTTTGGGTTGGTATGGCGTCCGGTGGCGTTGTAGAATTGCTTTTAAACTCTAACTCATTTACAACGGGTAGACATTGGCTTAAAAATTACTCCGTTTCCCGGATAGTGCAAGATAGAACGGGCGGAATCTGGATTACGACATTGGAAAATGGAATCTATTATTGTCCGGATCCGTCTATGAATACATTAACACAAGGTGTGTCCGGTAATCCATTAGCTCTTTTGGATGTAGTTATTTCTGATAATCAAAAAGTTTATATGATTGAACGCAACAGAGACATTATTTCTGTTAGCAATACAGGACAGATAGATCAAGAAGAACTGCTTATGTTTGACCCTGGATTTCTGAAATTGGCAGGTGGTTTTTCTCCTTTTGAGGAAGAGATTTTTGTCCTTTCAAACGGCCGTCGGATCCATAGAATTTCGCGTGATAGTACTTTTGTTAGTGGCAGTCAGTTTAACTCAGTATCAAATACTTTACTTGTTGAAAGTATTAATGGTTGTTATTTGATAGATGCCTACAGAGACAGTACGAGGAAGTATGCAATCGGAAGAGTTTTTAGTGCTATTTTCGAAACAGAGAACACAGCATTACTTGCAGGGTCTAATGGCATCAATCGATTAAATGTTCAAACAGGAGAACTGACACCCGTAGAAGCTATTAAGTCAAGAGTTGAGGATTTATTACTCCTTGAAGATGAACTATTTATTGCGACAAGAAATAGTGGTGTTTTTGTAAAAAAAGGAGATTCAATTGAGGCTATTAATGAGTCTAATGGATTGCCAAGTAATACCATTTATTGTCTGGCTAGTGATAATAATAATGAGATTTGGTTAGGAACACGAAAAGGTGTCGCACTTTTAAAAAGAGAGGAAAACAGTTGGCGTGTTTCTTCATTTGATCGGCAAGATGGATTATTAGCCAATAGAGTAATAGCGATTGATGTCCGTGATTCGTTAATAGCAGTTGGCACAAAAAAGGGTCTTAATTTATTCGCAACCAATGATTTAATTAAAGAAAAAGAACTTCAATTGTATATGGATTCATTGCTTATAAATGCAGCTCCCATTGACCGAAATACAAGTGCGATTGAGTTAGCATCTCGGGGTAATTCGATAGAATTTTTTATGACAGGAATTTGTTTCCAATGCGGGAATAATGTCACTTATAAAATGTTAATTAATGGCGAGGAAATATTGAATAATACGGGACATTTTTTGCTAAGTTCAATAGCTCCAGGTAGTTATACCATTCAGTTTTTTATTTTGAATACAAAGGCACAATTCAAAGAGCTTGAGCAAGTCTATCATTTAGAGGTGTTAAAGCCTTATTGGGAACGATTCTGGTTTATTGCGGTTTGTGGTTTATTCTTTGTTTTAATGGTCTTTATGGCGATGCGCAGAATTCTGAAAAAGCGGTTGGAAAGAGCAAAAATGCTTTCTGATATTAATGCTTACCAGCAACGGGCATTGACATTGCAAATGAAACCGCATTTTATTTTTAACTCCATGAATTCCATTCAGAATTTAATTTTAAAAGAGGATAAAAGGGAAGCACATAAATACATCGCAAATTTAGCTCAGCTCATGCGAAGAAATCTAGAGCATGCAGATGTCGATTTGATAGACTTGTCTGATGAATTAGAAATCTTACAAATATATTTTGACCTGGAACAAAGGCGATTGGATAAGGTAATTGAATTGCAAATGGAAATTAATTTAACCTCCAATCGTGAAACCATTGGCGTTCCACCATTTATATTTCAGCCTTTATTAGAGAATTGTATTTGGCATGGGTTAAATGACAGTTCTGTTGAAAATCCCAAAATAGTTCTGCGTATTAACCAGATTCATAATAGGCTAGAAGTAGAGGTCGAGGATAACGGTATTGGATTACACCAAGCGAAAAGAAAGAAAAGCTTAGGAACTACTAAGAGTGGATTAATTATTAAATTGAGATTGGAACTACTGGAGAATCAGTACAATTTTACTTCAAATTATTCTGTAACAGATCTGAAACAAATAGGAGGAGACGGAACGATTGTCAAGTTTAACTTACCTATACAAAATGCAAATTTGGAATGAGAAATATTAACGCAATAATTGTTGATGATGAGTTGAATTCAATTCATAATTTGGCAATGGCCATTAAGGAGTATGCAAAAACAATTACTGTTATTGGTACGAGCCAGACCATCGTAGATGGGGTTAAGCTTTGGCGCGAACATAAACCGGACTTAATATTTTTGGACATTGAAATGCATAGCGGTACGGGATTCGATGTATATGAGCTTGCTGAAGGATTAGGTGGCAAAGTTGTTTTTTATACAGCGCATAAAAAATATGCAATAAAGGCGCTTAAAATGGGCGCGCTAGATTACTTATTAAAACCATTGGATATTGATGATTTGCTGTCTCTGGAAATGCGGCTCGCAGAAGAAGAGCTAGACTCGAATGTATCAGTTAAAGGCGATGGAGATAAAATTGCATTTCCTATTGCTAATGGATACCGGTATTTACATTCGAATGAAATAATTGCTGTTAAAGCAGATAGAAGCTATTCAGAAGTGCATGTAGTTAATGATATTTTGGTCATTTCCAAGAATATTGGAATAGTAGAAGAAATGTTAAAAGGGTTTGAATTTTATCGATGTCACAAGACATACATCATTAACCTATCTAAAGTTGTAGAGTTTTCTAGAAAGGATGGAGGATTTGTACTTCTTACCAATAGTATGGAGGTGCCTGTTTCAAAAGAAAAGAAGAAAGGGCTTCTTCGTAAGCTAAATATCAAGTGAGCATATTTCTGTTAGAAAAACCAAAAAAAATCACAAGGTCAATCTTTTTTTTATCTTTATTTCTCTTATATAAAAGCATATGATTTCTAAGATAAACAGCCTACTTGAATACCAAGATGAGTATAGGAAAAGTATTGAAAACCCAGAAAAATTTTGGTCAGATTTAGCGAGCACTTTTAGTTGGAAAAAGAAGTGGGACAAAGTTGTAGATTGGGATTTTGTAGACTTAGAAGTCAATTGGTTTGGTGGTGGTCAATTGAATATTACAGAAAATTGTTTAGACAGACATCTTGAAATTAATCCAGACAAGATTGCCATTATTTGGGAGCCAAATGACCCTGCTGAATCTGCGTTGACCTATACCTACAAAGAGCTGCATGAAGAAGTTTGTCGCTTTGCTAACGTACTTACAACAAAAGGATGCGGGAAAGGAGATACAGTTTGTTTATATATGCCTATGGTGCCTGAGTTAGCCATAGCTGTTCTTGGTTGTGCGAGAATTGGCGCTATTCATTCTGTTGTGTTTGCGGGTTTTTCAGCAAAAGCTCTTTCAGATCGAATTAACGACGCGGCTTGTAGACTCCTTGTTACTGCAGACGGCAGTTTTAGAGGAAGTAAGGTAATTGGATTAAAAGAGATCGCTGATGAAGCATTAACGACGTGCCCATCAATTCAAACTTCCGTTATTTATCAAAGAACTGGACAACCTGTTCATATGCTAAAAGGTAGAGACGTATGGTGGCACGATGAAATGGAAATGGCCAATGATTATTGTGCTGCGGCAACGATGGAATCAGAAGATCCACTTTTCATATTATATACATCTGGTTCAACGGGTCAGCCAAAAGGAGTTGTACATTCTACAGCAGGCTACATGACTTACGCAGAATATTCTTTTCGCAACGTCTTTCAATACGAAGAATCAGATATTTATTGGTGTACTGCAGATATAGGATGGATAACAGGACACACTTATATCGTTTATGGCCCACTTTTAGCAGGTGCAACAACGGTCATGTTCGAAGGGGTTCCTACCTGGCCAGATGCGGGCAGGTTCTGGGAAATATGCGAGAAGCATAAGGTCAATATATTTTACACTGCACCTACCGCTATAAGGGCATTACAAGTCCACAACGATTCATTTGTTACGCGACACGATTTAACGGATTTAAAAGTGCTTGGAACCGTAGGTGAACCCATTAATGAAGAAGCTTGGAAATGGTACCATCAAGTAGTCGGTAAAAGCAAATGCCCTATTGTGGACACCTGGTGGCAAACAGAAACAGGTGGTATTATGATTTCACCACTTGCCGGAATTACCCCTCTTAAACCTAGCTATGCTACCTTGCCCTTGCCGGGAATTCAACCGTGCCTAATGGATGCAGATGGGAATGAACTTGAAGGAAATGAAGTAAGTGGAAATCTGTGCATCAAATACCCTTGGCCAAGTATGATTCGAACGACGTGGGGAGATCATGAGCGTTGCAAAAGTGTTTATTTTTCAAGTTACAAGGGGTATTATTTTACAGGAGATGGATGTAAGCGAGACGCAAATGGAATGTATCGAATTACAGGTCGAGTAGATGACGTAATCAATGTGTCGGGTCATCGCATTGGCACAGCTGAAGTAGAAGACGCATTAGACGAGCATGCAAATGTTGTTGAAGCTGCAGTTGTTGGATATCCCCATGAGATTAAAGGACAGGGTATATATGCCTATATTATTTGTTCTCCGCCGCCAGCAGATGAAGAAACATTTAGGAAAGAACTTATAAATGTAATCGTTAAGCAGATTGGCCCGATTGCCAAACCGGATAAGATTCAAGTTGTTCCAGGATTACCAAAAACCAGATCGGGTAAAATAATGAGAAGAATTTTGAGAAAAATTGCAGAAGGAGATACTTCGAGCTTGGGAGACACTTCGACATTATTAGATCCTTTGGTTGTTGAAGAAATAATAGAAGGCGCATTGTAAATAAAGGCTAGTTTTAGTTTATTAATTCATCGATAACTGTATTTTTGCAACAAATTAAAACCAATTAGAATGTCAATAGCAGATATATTTGAAAATGGAGAGCAAAAGCAAAATAAAGGGCACTTCAGAAATTTAGTGATGATTGCAAAGTCAGATGGAACGGTTGATTCTGAAGAGCTACAATTATTAAAGGATATTGCACGAAAAATTGGACTCTCTAATGAGCATTTTGATTTGATTCTTGAAAACCCCGAAGATTATTCGATTAATCCACCCGAGAATAAAGAAGAGCGTCATGAAAGATTTTATCATCTTGTAAAAATGGTTGTAGCCGATGAGAAAGTTGCTTTTTCTGAAGTAAATAAAATACGAAAATTTGCAGTTGCTTTGGGTTACCCAGTTGATAAAGCGGAAGACGTGGCTATCAAGGCTACAAGGTCTGTAATTGATGGTGCTGAGTTGGATTCCATGTCTACTATAATTGACGAGATTGTCTTTGCATGACGCAGAATACTTAAGCAAGTTGAAAATGGTGAGCGGTAGTATTACTCCTCTTTTACGAATTTCCCTGATAATTTCTTTTCGGGATTTTCGCTGTATAATTCATAAAGATACATTCCTGCAGCTAAGTTTCTTAAATCTATGTTCAAGTGATCATGCATGCCTGTAACTTCTTTTACAATTTTACCCTCCATAGATAGGATTCTTAATCGGTAATTAAATTTTTCCTTGAAACTGTGGTAAAACCAAATAAAGTCTGTGGCTGGATTCGGATAAACGCCATGGTTAATCTCGTCATGACCTTGTGGGTTAAAATATTTGAAAACATAAAGCCCTGTATTCCGATCAGAAATCAATAGTTTTCCTGAAGGAAGATTAGCATAAATGCCCCAGGCACCTTGAAAAGACAGATCATTACTTCCAAGATATGTATCGTACCATCCGAATCTTGTTGGATTTGCTGGATTACTGATGTCGTACATTTGCAAACCATCATTATAGTATGAAACGTAAGCGATATTATTGAAAAACATTACATTATGAGGGATTGTTTCAGGATATGAATCCGAACCAAACACCGAGAGAACGTTGATATCGCTTAGATCGGTAACATCAACTACTTTTAATTTTTTTCCAGTGGTTTCATCTGCCATAATGTATGTTTTACCATCTTCGCTCAGCCAACCTGAATGATTGAATCCCTGCTCTGGATACGATGTAAGTGAACCTAAATTAACGGGAGCACTTGGATTACTGAAATCGTATATCCATAAACCATCCAAACCGCTGGCTAAATAAGCCGAATCATTTCTGACATAGACATCATGTATATAATCAAACATGTTGTGGTCCCAGACCAATATTGGCGTAATGGGATCTGTTAAAGCATACACTTCCATTCCAGTTCCTGGCGGATTGCAAATGTACATTAGGTCAGAAGAGGAGTCAATGAAAACATTGTG